>JAYVVY010000449.1:0-5940 GCA_043786575.1 Ilumatobacteraceae bacterium | reverse complement strand
CGCCGACTCGTCGTCGTACAACATGGCAATGGCGCTGCTCATCGCGGCCGTGCTGATGGGCTATCCGGTGCTCTCCGAGACGCTGATGCGCGGCCGCACCATTGGCAAACGAGCCCTGGGACTGCGAGCGGTGACCATCGAAGGGGCACCGATCCGATTGCGACATGCGCTGTTGCGGATGATGGGCGGTCTGGTCGATCGGTTCCTGCCGCCGCTGGGGGTGACTGGAATGCTGATGGTAATGGGCACAGCTCGTCATCAGCGCGTCGGCGACCTGCTTGCCGGCACGATCGTGATTCGCGACCCGGCTCGCACGTTTCTGCCGCCGGCCGTGTGGTTTCCTGTGCCACCGGGAATGGAGGGCTTCGCCGCCACTATCGACCCGACGGCGATGACCGACGAGCAGTACACCGTGATCCGCTCGTTCCTGCTGCGCAACCGCGAGCTGTCGGTGGACGCCCGCTACTCGTTGGCCGCGGATCTCGCGGGCCGCGCAGCGGTCACCCTGCGCCACGACGGGCTGGGCCGTGTGCACCCGGAGGCGTATCTGCTGTGTGTGCTCAGCCGCTACCAGCGTCGCAACTTCCCGACGCATCAGCCGGTCGCGCGGCAGCCCGATTCGCGCTCACGTTCGTAGCCTGTACCCATGTCCGGCTACACCTACCTCGATCATGCGGCCACCACGCCCATGCGCCCGGAGTCGGTGGCGGCCATGTTGCCGTATCTCTCCGAGCACTTCGCGAATCCATCCGGTTCGCATCGGTTTGCGCGCGAGGCGCGAACGGCAATCGACGATGCGCGTGAGGTGATGGCTGCGGCCATCGGGTGCAAACCCGGCGAGGTGATCTTCACCGGTGGCGGCACGGAAGCTGACAACACGTCCATTCGCGGCGTGCTCGCCCGTCGGGGTGGCACCGCGGTGTGCCCGGCAGCCGAACATCACGCGGTACTCGAATGTGTGCACCTCACGCACGGCACTGTGGTCGCCACGACCGCTACCGGCGCGGTGGATCTCGATGCACTAACGACGGCCTTGGGTAACACACCAGACGTCTCGGTGGTCAGCGTGATGGCTGTCAACAACGAGGTCGGCACCATCAACGACATGGCTGCGGTAGCGAAGGTTGTGCGCCGTCAGGTTCCCAAGGCGGTGCTGCACACCGACGCGGTGCAGGCCGCCTGCTGGCTGGACCTGCGCTCCATTTGGCCGCACGTCGACCTGCTGGCGCTGTCCGCCCACAAGTTCGGTGGTCCAAAGGGCGTCGGCGTGTTGATTGCGCGCGAGGGCGTCACCTTCGAGCCCGCCTTGATTGGTGGCGGACAGGAGCGCGAGCGCCGCAGTGGCACTCACAACGTCGGTGGAATCGTTGCAATGGCCGAAGCGCTGCGGCTGACTGACGAGCAGCGCGACACCGAGTTGCCGCGCATCGCCGCCTTGCGCGACCTGCTGGTCGATCGACTGGTGGCCGAGCTGCCAGGAGTGCACGAGACAGTGCCGCGCAACGCCAAAGTCGCGGGGTCTGCTCACCTGTGCATCGAAGGCATTGAGAACGAGGCACTGCTGTTCTTGCTCGACGAAGCCGGCGTGTGTGCCAGCGCGGCCTCGGCGTGCGCGGCGGGAGCGATGGAGCCCTCGCACGTGTTGCACGCGATGGGCGTACCGAGGTCGCTGGCACAGGGTGCCTTGCGATTGACGCTGGGCACCACCTCCACTGCGGTCGATGTGGATCGTGGCGTGGAAGTGATCGTACGAGCAGTGCATCAGCTGCGCCGCACAGCCGTGGTCGTGTCATGAAGGCCGTGTCATGAAGGTCCTAATGGCACTCAGCGGTGGCGTTGATTCGTCGGTGGCGGCCGCCGAACTGTTGCGTGATGGCCATGAGGTCGTGGGTATCACGATGCGGCTGTGGGGCGGCGACAGCGACACCGGCTGCTGCTCGGTGGCCGACGTCGACGATGCGCGCCGGGTCGCCCAGCAATTGGGCATCGACCATCTGGTCTTCAACTTCACTGACGATTTCAACGAGCACGTTGTGGCGCCGTACGTCAGCGCTCACCAGCAGGGGCTGACGCCCAACCCGTGCATTGAGTGCAATCGCCACCTCAAGTTCCATCGGCTCAGCGAGCGTGCCGACCTACTCGGTTTCGACGCAGTTGCCACCGGCCACCACGCCCGCATCATCGAGCGCAACGGGGTGCGTTTCGTTGCTCGCGGTGAAGACATGGCGAAGGACCAGAGCTACGTCGTGCACATGCTGCCGCAGCGCGAGCTGGCCCGCACGCTGTTCCCCATCGGCGATCTCACGAAGGCAGAGGTTCGCGTTCGCGCCACCGCGATGGGCCTCCGCACAGCCGACAAGCCCGATAGCCAAGACGTGTGCTTCATCACGCACGACGGGGGTCGCACTGCTTTTCTCGGAAGCCGCATCGCGTTCCGCCCGGCAACCGTTGTCGACGCGATCGACGGCACCACCCTCGGCGCCGTCGAGTCGGTGGAGATGGTCACCCTTGGCCAGCGGCGTGGCATTGGCCTTCCCGGCGGTGGGCCAAAGCGCTACGTCGTCGACATCGACCACGCCACCTCGACGGTGAAGGTCGGCGACGAGTCGATGCTGCTGTGCGACTCGATGGTGGTGCACCAAATGACATGGGCGCACCAGCCAGTGGACGGCGATGTGTTGGTGCAGAGCAGCGCCCATGGCGCCACTCAGCCAGCCGCTGTCGCGCTCGCTGGTGATGGCGTGCTGGTGCAGTGGGCGCAGCCGCAGCGCCGTGTGTCGCCGGGGCAGAGCGTGGTGCTGTATGACGCGACCGACACCTACGTGCTGGGCGGCGGCATCGCGGGGTAACCCAAGCCACTCAGCCGACGGGGATCTTCCCTTCGGCGAGCGCGTTGAGCGCCCGCCCCGGTCGCGATGGCGCAACCAGAATGGACTGCACGTGCAGCGCCTTGCCCTTGGGTTCCCGAACGCTGCCAGCGAGCACCACCAGCTCCATCTCGCGCAAGACGATCTCCAGCGCGTGGCCGGCGGCCGGGCCGGTGAGGTCCGCCGCCTGCGTGTCGGCAGGTGCCAGATGCGCAATGGCCACGTTGCCGCGCTGCACCATCAGCGTCTCGCCCAGGGTCACCGAGTCGTGCACGACAATGCCCGCAGGAACGACGACCAACCAACGGCGCGAGAAGCGGTGAAGCCGTTGCGCGAGCAGCCAACCCAGTGCAGTGGCCAGCGCCGCAAGCACGACCCCGATGAACCACTGCCCCGCCCCGATCTCAAGGACTGCACTGAGCAATACCGTGCACCAGACCGACCACACCAGCAACATGGGGATGAGCAGGGCTGCCGGTGTTCGTAACGGCAGTCGATGTTCGCGGCCGTACGCAGACCCCTGGACTAACGCCTCGGCGGCTTCCGCTGAGAGTGCAACCATGCCGGTGAGCACGGCTGCGACCACCGCTACTGAACCCCACAGTGCGCCGCCCCCAAGGGCGATTGCGGTCACCGCTGCCGGCACCGTGGCAGGCGCCAGCACCCGCATGACGGTGAGCGCGAGCGGGCCGGGAACGACCAGTGCGATGACCATTGCCACCGTGATGAGGCCCCATGCGATGGTTGCCGCGGGAGCGGCGGCGGAGCTTCGCGAGTCAGCCGCGTTGCCGATTGCAACTGTCATCGAAGCGGCCAACGCGACGACCAAGAGTCGCAGTGTCCACAGCGATGTGCGTGGTGAAGTGAGGTCGGCGGTGTTCATCGGCACGACGGCAGATTTGTTGAAGGGCAACGCATCAGGCCAACGTATCTGCAAACGGTTCCCACGCTTCGAAGCGACTCGCCCGAGCGTGGGACGATTGCACTGGCCAACACGGGCCGCTCGCCACACAGTGAACAACACGAAAGGAGGCTCACCATGAATCCAGTACAACTGCCCAGCGGCATCGCAACCGGCATCGGTGGGCTTCCGCATCGCGATGCATACGAAGCAGCGGCGTTCGCGCTGAAGAGGATGGAGCTCCCGGCAATTCCAACCCTGCCGCGCCGGTCGCCGGCGGAGGGCTCGATGGCGCAGGCAATGGTTGGAATGCGGGGCATCACGGTTGGTCAGTACGGCAGCATTGCGGTCGACGCCAACCTGGTCGACCCAGAGGCGCCGATTGTGACCGATCTCGAGCACGACGCATTCGTCGGCTTCCGTACATTCTTGGAGGTCGCACGCGAGCAGGCGTACACCGGTCCTGTGAAGTGGCAGTTTGTCGGGCCGGTCAGTTTCGGCCTCGCACTGATGCGTGCTGGAGTACCGATGAGCGAGGCGTTCGAAGCGGCGGTGCGTTGTGTGCGCGCCCGTGTGCAACACCTGCTCGATGCTGTTGAGGTCGCATTGCCCGGCAGCCAACAGTTGGTGTTCATCGAGGAACCCGCGCTGGTGGATCTCATGCAGCCCGGATTCTCGATTGCTCCCGACACCGCCATTGACCTGGTCTCGGGCGCATTGGCAATGGTGGAGGCCTCGTCCGCGGTCTCGGGACTGCACGTGTGCGGGCTCACCGACATTCCATCGCAATTGGCGGCCGGCCCAGCCATTTTGTCGTTGCCGGTGCGGCCCGAAATCGCCGAGTCCGCCGGCTACCTCATGCGGTTCATGGAGCAGGGCGGTTACATCGCCTGGGGGGTCGTTCCAACCAGCGGCCCCATCCTCACCTCGGCCGAGCGCCCGTGGCGGCAGTTGTGCGCGCTGTGGTGCGAGCTGGTGCAGCGCGGCGCAGACCCGGTGCTACTTCGCGAGCACGCCATCATCACCCCAGAGTGCGGCCTCGCCTCGCATACGCCGGCCGTTGCCGATCGGGTGCACCGCAGTGCCGCCGAGGTCAGCCGCCGCGTCCGCGACCAGGCCACCGCCTCGCGCTGGGTGCTCGGCGCGTAGCTCCCACGACGCAGCTGTCACTTCGCCGAAAGGGAAGTACGGGGCGATCTATGCTCGCCAGCATGAGCGACTTCAACGACACCCCGGGAATCCCACCCCCACCGTCGGCAGCGGCCCCGTCGCCGTTTGGTGCCCCGTCCGCTCCGCCGCCGCCCGCCTCGTACGCGGCTCCCGTCTACGGAGCGCCCGGTTTTTATCCGGTCGGCGGCCCACCCGCGCAGAAGCCGCCGCGGCCAGCGGTGACCGTTGGCGCAGCAATGCTTGTCCTCGGTGGTGTCATCCTGATCGCCGGTTCCTTCCTGACATGGTTCAGCGTGATGGGTGAGAACTACTCGGGCTTCTCCGATGGTGACGGTGGCACGAAGGATGGCCCGGTGTTCGTGTTCTTCGGTGTGCTGGCCGTTGGCTTTGGTGTGGCACAGCTGCTGGCTCGCAGGGTGCTCGCGCTCGGCATCCTGGCCATTGTCTTCGCCGCGTTCGCGTTGATCGCGGCGCTGGCCGATATCGGTGATGTGAGCGATGTCGTCAATCTTGCCGAAGGGCTCGGTATCGACGCCTCGTCAGGCCCAGGGCTGTGGGTCATCCTCGTTGGTGCGATGGTCGCGCTGGCGGGCGGCATCGCAACGGTCGCGAAGCGGCGCGCATGAGCGACCAGCAGTTCCCGCCGCCAGCACCGGCGCAGGCGGCACCCGCAGGACCGCTCGCTGCCGAGCCGTTCCCCACAGAGCCATTCCCCACAGAGTCGTTCCCCACAGAACCGCTCTCTGTAGTGGCGGCGGGGATGCCGACGGGCTTGGCTGCCGCCGGTGCGCCGCCCGCTACGCGTGGTGCGATGGGCTGGGTGCTTGCTGCTCTGGCTGGGGTACTGCTGTCGGCCGTAGGCGCCTTCCTGACGGTGGTGAAAGTCGGCGGTCAGGCGGTCACTGTCGACGACCCAGGGATCGGCATTCCCGTGCCATGGGTGTATCGCGATCGCCTTCTCGTCCTCACCTTGTTCGAACGGTGGGACATCGCGGTAGCACT
>JAYVVY010000448.1:0-2674 GCA_043786575.1 Ilumatobacteraceae bacterium | reverse complement strand
GTGATCGTCAGCGATGGCAACGATCAGGAGATCGGTCGCATCGTGCAGGACAATATGTTCGGCAAGATCCACTTCTCGCTGCAGGCGGGCGGCCACACGTACGGTGCCATCAAGGCCGAGAACTGGCGTGCCTGGAACTTCCGCATTGAGGACCACACCGGGCAGGAGGTCGCCCGCATCACCAAGACGTTCGAGGGCATCGCCAAGACGCTGTTCACCACTGCCGACAACTACGTCGTGCAGATCCACGGGCAAATTCCCCAACCGCTCAATGCGCTGGTCGTTGCCGCGGCTCTGTCGGTTGACACTGCGCTCAAGCAGGACTCGCGCGGCTTGGGCTGACGAGTCACCCGGTGCGCTCGATCAATGTGAACGGTGCGTGAACAGCTAGCGTGAAGTTGTGCGCGGACAGCGAGTACTCGTGAGCGGCATGGGCGGCGAACTTGGCTCGCTGGTGGCCGCCAAGCTGGAGGCAGAACCGTGGGTGGGCGCCCTCGTCGGCATTGACGTCGACCCTCCGCGCCGCCGCCTGCGTAAGGCCGAGTTCCATCTGTTGCAGCCGTCGCAGCGCGAACGCATCGTCGACGTGGTCACCAAGTTCAACCCGCACGTGGTCATCAACATGAGTGTGTGGGAGCCCGATGCGCGTGCCGGCCTCACCCACGCACGACAGTTCACGGCCGACGCGGCCACCGCCATCATCGGCGCCGCAGCCGAGTGCCCGGCTCTGGAGAGCATGGTCGTACGCAGTGGTATTGAGGTGTACGGGCGCGAGCGCAACTCGGCGACGAGGCCCATTGAGTCGGCTCCACTGCACCCCACCAGCGAGTACGGCCTGATGCTGGCCAACGTCGAGCGCCAGGCCCGCGAGGTAGGCAAGCGCATCGGCATTGCTGTTGGCAAGCTGCGCCTTGCTCCGGTACTGGGCAAGCATGTGCCCAGCCCCCTGGGTCGGTTGTTGCGCCAGCCGGTTGTGCCCTTCAGCCTGTTCGCCGATTCGCCGTTTGCCGTCATCGAGGACGGCGACGCCGCTCGGGCATTCGTGCTGGCAGCGGCACGTCGGTTGGACGAGCCGGTCAACATCGTCGCCCCCGGTGCCATCACTGCGTTGCAGGCGATTTTGCGCGGCAAGCGAGTGCCGCTGCCGATGGTCGGTCCCGAGTGGCGCGTCGCCTCCAAGCTCAGCCATGTGTTCGGTGCACCGATTCCCGACCACGTTGTAGAGCTGATGCATCGCGGTCGCCTAGCCGACGGCGCCAAGGCACTCGAGGTGCTCGGCTTCAGCCCCGCCCTCAGTACGCCGGAAGTCATCGACCATCTGTATGCGTGGGAAAGCGTCGTGCGCATTGGCAGTATCCAGGAGGCCGTGGCCTGATGGCACAGCTCATCGAGTTTCCGGTGAAGGCGGCTACCCGTGCCGGCAACGCGTTGGCCGAGCCGCTGCGTGCTGCCTGGCCAACACACTCGGTCGACGACTACGGCCGCGACCCGCACTTGATTGGTGCGCTCGCCCCGTTCGCCAAGTTGCGCTGGTCCATCACAGTTGGCGGGACACACCATCTCCCCACCAGGACGGGCGCATTGCTGGTGTGTAACTCGCGTCGTTACTCACTCAGTGCTGTCTACGCCGCGCTCGCGCTCAGCGAAGAGACAGATCGCCCCGTTCGATTTGTCGGCCGCCCCGACATTGCGCCCATCGGCCCGTTCATGCGCCGCATCGGTGGCCTCCTGGCCAATCCGGCCGATGTACTGAGCGCGCTGTCACACCACGAGCTGGTGGTGATTTCGGCCGAGGGCACATCCCACCCCCGCAACGCCGGGAAGGTACCCCACGAGCTCATTGGCCCGGCTGTGGTCGCTGGTGTTCCCGTGTTCCCCGTGGCCACGATGAGCAGCATCGTGGGTCGCGCGGCACGCGTCGAGGTCGGCCCAGCCGTCCGGGCGCGACGCAAGCGTCGCGGCCCGTTGGCAGAAGTGGAGTTGGCCGATCAGGTGCAGCATCACCTGCAGAGGATGCTCGACGGCTTCGGCGGCGTTCACACCGGCGTCGCCCCCATCGACTGGCTGGCGGAAGGCTGACGCATGCCCTACGCACGCGCAACTGACGGCGTTCGCCTGCACTACGAAGTACTCGGCCGCTCCGGCTCGACGCCGGTGCTCATGATTCAGGGCCTCGGCGCCGACAAGCACGGCTGGGATATGCAGCGCTTCCCGATGGCGCTGCAGTACCGGGTCATCGCGTTGGATAACCGCGGCGCCGGCCGCAGCGACAAGCCGTTTGGTACCTACTCGCTGGAACAGATGGCAGACGATGCCATCGCCGTGCTCGACCAGGTTGGTGTGGAGAAGGCACACATCGTGGGCGCCTCTATGGGCGGCGCCATCACTCAGATCATCGGCCTCAAGTACCCGGAACGCGTGATGTCGCTCACACTTGCGTGCACCGCGTGCCGCAACCATCCGTGGCGGCGCGAGCTGCTGAACAGCTGGGCCACCGCCGCCACTGAACAGGGTGTCGGTGCGATGACGCGCGAGGCCGCCCGTTGGGTCATCGGCCCGCGTTCCTTCCGCCGGTTACTGCCCGCGTTCGGGTGGTTGGGGCCACTGGCCATGGGCCGCACCTCGCATGCATTCGTCGCCCAAGTGCGGGCCATCCTCGACGTCGACGATTCCA
>JAYVVY010000447.1:0-1688 GCA_043786575.1 Ilumatobacteraceae bacterium | reverse complement strand
GTGGTGACGGTTTGGATCTCGTCAACCAGTTCGGGTTGCCAGAGAGGTGGGATGAAGCCAATACCGATGCCCTCGATTCGGTGCGAGCCGGATGGTTTGCCGGAGAGCACGGCGGATTCTGCCGGTTCGACCGCGACGGTTCGGACGCGGTCGCTGTATTTGCGCAACGATTGCGTGACGCCATGAATCGAGTGTGCCGTGCTGACCGAATGCACGAACGCATCGACCTGCCCAGCCGTTTGCTGCCAGAGTTCATCGCCGAGCGGAAGATAGCCTTGAATGGCCTGATGGTTGTTGAGTTGATCGCAAGACCAATGGTCGGGCCGCAAACTGATCTCGGCGGCGCTGCTGATCATGGCTTTGATCAGTCCTTCGGTGATCTTTTTGTGGTCACTCGGCACGTCGGTGATGTGCGCACCGAAGGCCTGCATTGTCCGTCGTTTCTCGTCACTGAAGGCGTCGGAGAAGACGATCTCCAGGGCATAGCCTTTCGCCGCACAAACAAACGCCAGTGAGATGCCGGTGGTGCCCGCCGTGTACTCGACCACCGTTCCACCCGGTCTCAGGTGCCCGCTGGCTTCGGCTCCCTCAATCGCGGCCCTGGCCATCCGGTCCTTCATGCTTCCAGTCGGGTTGGCCCACTCGAGCTTGGCAACAATCCGGGCCGAGTCAGGTGGCACGATGTTGCGCAGCTCAACGAGCGGCGTGTTGCCGATTCCACCAAGGACGCTCTGCATCGCGGCTGTCATCGGTATTCCTTTCTTGTAGCCAATAAAGAATTGGACCGCTTGAGGTGCAAAAAGTTCAAGGTGCCGATTTGGAACCAATGACGTCGTGGGCGCAACAACCAAAGCAAGCTGAACCGGTAAGACCTGTAAACACCAAAACCGGAAATTGCAAGGAAGACAGCTTGCGCCAAGCGAGCGACAGCGCCGAAGGTTCATGCTTGAAGGGAATTGGATCGTACTCGCTTCGTCGATCCGCCGCAATGGACATGGGTGTTTTGAGCCCTACGAACAGGAAAGCTCAATGTCGCTCAACCGACCGTTCAGCCTTGAGGTGCGTCTGCATTCGGTTTGGTTTACGCACGACCTCGAGCACCGCTGATGAAATCACCCTCGAGCATGCTGTGTCGGTTGGGGCGTTCGTGGCTCTGAGACCTGGGCATGCGGGTTGGGCACGATGCGGGCAACGAGCAATCCGTACACGATCAACAATGGTGCGAACAGCGCCACTGCGAGTGGTCGGAGATTTCCGGCGTCCCCCACTTCCGAGCCAGGTGAGACCATCACGGCCAGCAGCACGAACAGGATCAGTCCAACCAGCACGCCCTTCCAGATGCCTCGGGCCGGAATCCAGCGTTGCACTCCAGCGAACAGCACGGCGCACGCTGGACCGAGCATCAGTCCGAACAGGATGATGATGCCGAGCGTACCGCCCCAACTGAACGCCGGTGTCTTCCCTTCTGCGATGACCATGACCCGCATGGCGGCTCGGGCACCGATGCCCAACATCAGCCCAGCGATCAGCCCAGCAGTAAGGGCGGTGCGGGTGATGCTCGGGTGCCGCGCCTCAAACCCCCCAGCACGCAAGACCGCGTACAGCAACATGCTGGGCAGGCCAACCGCCAGCGTACCGATCAGGGCAGCGGTGAGCGGAACCATCCATGTGAACACGACATCACCAGG
>JAYVVY010000446.1:0-6803 GCA_043786575.1 Ilumatobacteraceae bacterium | reverse complement strand
GCGCGGCCCGACCGCTGGAGTAGCCCTTGATCGCGAGCCGGTTCTCGATCTGACTGCGTCGCTTGGAGAACTGCCGCAGCACGGCGGCGGGCGCGCCGTCGATCTCGGAGATGCCGTTGTGCGCCGCTCGCCACTGGACGCCGAAGCGGTGGGTCAGCTCGTGGCGCATCTCGGCTTCGAACAGGAAGCCGGCAGTGCGCAGCGCGGGGTACACGCGTGTGCCGTCGAGGGTGCGCCACCGGCCGTCGGGCCCGCGGGTCGTGTTGGCGACGAGCACGTGCCAGTGGAGCTGCGGGTCGCCGGCCCGGCTGGTGCGGTGACGAAACGCGGCAGCGACGTAACCGTCACCGTCGACATGCTCGACACCGTTGTGGCCGCGTCGACTGAAGCAGGCGTTCTCCTCTAGCCACGCGATCGACCGCGCGACCGCGATCTCGCACGCGTCGACGATCTGCTCCGACAGATCCGGTCGCAGCGCAGCGAGCACCGAGACGGACTTCGGGACAGAGAACGTGAGATCGAAGCCGGGAACTGTCCGGTTGCCTGCGCCGAGCATCGAGCCGTCGGGAGCAGTGCCGGCGAGGATCGCCCGCAGCGCCTCGGCCGTCACCTCACCGTCGAGGCCGAGCAGCTCGGCTCCCCGGCCGGCCCAGTACCCCGGCGCCTCACCGCGACCGACGTAGTAGTCCTCCGCACCCTTCGCCACTGCGTCGAGGTAGTACCCCTCGCTGTCCCGACCGAGCTTCGCCAGCGACAACATCACAACCACCCCGAGTCGGCGAACGCCGAACGACCGAACGGGTTCAAGCCGGCGATCCCGGCCACGACAGAAGGTGGACGCACTTGCATCACGGCTGCGTTGGCGTCGCTGCGGCGACACTCGCGTGCGCGTCCGACTGCTGAGGTGCTGCCGGTCAGCTGGCATGCCGGGTTCGATCCCGTGCCAGCGGGTGCTTCGGCCTGGAC
This sequence comes from Ilumatobacteraceae bacterium, assembly GCA_043786575.1. Taxonomy (GTDB): domain Bacteria; phylum Actinomycetota; class Acidimicrobiia; order Acidimicrobiales; family Ilumatobacteraceae; genus UBA668. Next base: position 5,837 of record JAYVVY010000446.1, on the reverse strand, counting down.
TGCCGTCGGCGGCGCGTGGTCGCACGGGAGAACTCCTGTTGGCCATCGAGGCGGGTAGAGCGAGGAGCAGCGCATGAGGACCTCCGGCGCGTCGAGGCCGACCTGATGTCGGCCTGAGGCCCGAAGGTGCGCCAGCGATGTTGCTGACCACGCGACTGTGCGCACAGTCGCGTGAGCGGTCGCGTTGACGTGGCGCGATCGCGTGGTCAGTCGCGTGGGGGCAACGCGACTGCCGACGCGATCGCGTGAGAAATCAGCCGACGGAGTGCTGCGCCCGGGCGAATCCGTGCTCTGTATCCCTGTGTACTCGCACGATCTGAAGGAGCGCCCGATGCACGCCACTGGAACTGACTACGCCGACCTCGACGACGATCTCCGACTGGTCACTCTGCCCGACGCTGCACGGTTTCTCTCCGTCAGCCGCGGATCGCTCTACGACCTGCTCACTACAGGACAGCTCGCGTCGGTCCACATTGGCCGTTCACGTCGAATCCCCTTGGGTGAGCTCCGTCGCTACATCCGTGAACGTCTCGAGCAAGAGCGCAGGGGAGGCGCATCGTCATGAGGGCGAGTCGCTCCGGTGCCACACTTGTTTGCATGATTGACGTTCACCTCTGAGAGGCCCAGATCGACATGACGACCTTCGCCGGCATCAACTTGCGCCCGGACGACGGCGCGCCGGGATGCGGTGCGGCCTTCGTCCTTCGAAACTCGCCCTACGCGTCTCGTACGATCCGATATGACGAGTGGGTGATCGACGTCGTCAAAGGAGCGAAGACGGTTATCGCTCGCGGGCGTTCACCGAGAACAATCGAGCGGGCTGTTGAGGATGGGCTCGCCGCAGCGAACGTGGGCCTGGACCTCATGTGCTTTCAAGAGTCCGAGCGGCTCCTTATCGACAGGTACGACGATGAGCACGTGAGTTGGTGCCCGGCGCCTGCGGGCGACGGGCTGAGTGTTGTGGCTACGGCAGCGCACGTACTCGAACTCGGGTTGGGCGCAACAGGCACGGTACGCGATCCGCATGGAGAGCTCGTCCCGACGTCGTCGCCGTCCTCATTGTCGTGGCACCCGAGCTATCGATACTTCCGCGTATCGCAGACCACCACGGATCTTCACGATGCCTATCGCAACGCATTCCTAGCTCTCGAGTCGTTGCTCGACCATGTTCAACCACAAGAAGGCGGGGGCGAAGGCGCGTGGTTCGCGAAGGCGATGTCGCATGCCGACGGGCTAATCGGTCACGCGTACAAGCTGTTTCCCAACGATCGTGATCCAGTGAGATCGACCGTTGACGAGTTCTACCGGCAGTGGCGGACCGCCGTTGCTCACTCGAAGGCAAGCAGGGTCTTCATACTTCCGCACGACGCCGAAGCCCGAGTTGATCTCCTTAGAAGCCTTCATCGACTGAGCGAGTACTACGTGACGCTAGCGAAGCATGTCCTTCCCGTTGGCCGTGGCTCGACGCACTTCACGCAGTACCTGTTCCGCCAGATGGCTCAGTCGCTGAGCCAGTTCGAGGTCTACGCGAGCGATGACGCGTCTGCGATCGACTTGGAGGACGACAGGCTCTCCCCTGCCGGCGGGGCTCTGGTTGCGATGACTCCTACGGGTGACCTCGATATTTCGGAACCCTTCGTGGCCCAACGAGCTTGGGCGAACCACTCGGCCGACCTTCCCCTTCCGTGCATACGACGAGTCGTCGGCGGCCAGAACGGGGACGCTGGCTTCGCGCTCGTACTCGAAGCGGATCTCGTTCTGGCGAGCGGTGATTGGTTCGAAGCCAGATTTTCTTGGTCAACAGTCAGCCGGACCGATCTGAGATCGCGGTACGCGACCTAGGAGCTGGCCCCCGCACCGTTGAAGACGGTGACCGAAATCAGTCTGGCGTTCGCACCCTCAGCCCCTACCGTTCGCATATGGCCACCAGCTGGGTCTGTCCGTTGTGCGGCGACCCCTCCGAACCCAGGAACAAGGAAGACGCCCTGCCACAGTGGGTCCGCGAGTTCGTTGCCGAGCAAAGCAAGACGCGGTTCATCGGCTCTGCCTGGGGCAAGGCTTACGATGGCGCTCTGCCGCCAGCGATGAAGGTCACGATTGGCGAACGCTGCAACTCGTGGATGGGCGCGACGTTCGAAGTCCCTTCGAGGCCGCTGCTGATCCCGCTGATTCTCGGGGAGTGCCACATCCTCGAGCCCGGAGAACAAGAAGCCATCGCGCACTGGGTCGCCAAGACTGCACTCATGACGGAACTCGCGACGGGGCCGGTCGGGCGGGTGCCATCGCACGTGTTCCGACGATTTCGCGAGACGGGAATGACCCCGCCTGGAAGTCGCGTGCTACTTGGCAGCTACTCAGGGGGTGGCACGCGGCCCGACCCAGTTCCGGGAAAGATCCCCCTATCGCCAAAGCAAGTGCCGTCGTCGCAAGGTTCATGGGTTCAGTTCAGCTTCGATCCAATCATCGGATGGTTGGTCGCTCAATTCGTGCTCCCACTCCGACGACCGCGGCTCCGCAGCAGCGCCGAACGTCGCGGCCTCCTTACACCGATCTGGCCGCCATCGGGCCGCGCCTTTGAATGGCCGACGACGTCGATGGACGCCGGCACGGCGACGCTCTGCGAGCAGTGGGCACCCGAGTAAAGGTTGGTGAGTGGGTTGCAGTTCGGTAGCGCATCGAGCTCACTGGACGTCGGAAGGTGTGACGATGTCCGACGAGCAGGCCATGAGCCAAAGTGCTGCGGCTGGCCGGACCACGGTCTGGTTGGCGTTCGATACAGGTCGACCAGGCGACTCGGTAGCGACGTTCTGGGAGCGAGCCGGCGCAGCCGCGCACGTCGAAGCACTCAGCGCCCTCAACCCACCTGCGGACGTGCTTCTCATGCAAGTAGTCGTACAGGGCGAACGTCGGCGTTGTCGGCTGTGCGGTGAGCCGGTGGTGCTCGACGACCCTGCCGACCCGATGTCATGGATCCACGCTGCGGACGCGAACGACTTCGGTGACCACACAGCTGAAGTGTGAACCCGTGGCTCAGAGGTTCGAGTTCAGGAAGTCGTACTGGTTGGCGACCCGCCGAATCATCGACTCGTAGGAGAACAGGTCGTTGACCGCCGGGGCTGGGGGAACACTCACGACTGACACCGCTCTGCCATCGTTTGGGCAGTCGATCACCACGATGCCGATGGCGTCGTAGCCCTCGTGCCCCGGCCGCGTCCGTGTCGGCAGCTCACCCACCTTGCCGAGAATGAACTCTGTGGCGTGAGGCTGTCGAAGAGGTGTGATCTTCGGCGGCGGCTGGCTCGGGCCGAGCGGCCGCCTGTTCGAGTCCGGGCTGATGAAAGTGCTCGAGGCGTTGACCATCACGAACGCCACAGCGATCGCCTGATCGGCAGCACCATGCACGGTGAGATGGGAGCTATTGAGTTCGTCGTACAACCGAGGGCCCGATCCGACGTGCTTCGTCATGCATGCCTTGGCCTCGAGTGCCATGAGGACCGTGCCGACCGGCGCTTCTCGCAGCTCCGGTAGGTCAGCGAGCGCAGCACGTTCGGCGTCGTCGAACTCGAGAGTGAGACTCGTGCCGAGGTCGGTGAACGTGCGTCCTATCCGACCCTCGACGGCGGACCCTGGACGATGGATGACGAGATCGAGTTTCTTCTTCCGCCGAGTTCGGAAGTCCGCGAACTCATGGTTGACGCCGAAGGCCACCTTGCCCTCAGCGACGTGTCGCCTCAGCAGCGCCGAGTGCTGGAGCAGGTCGAACATCGTCGCCCAGCAGGCCACCTTGGAGTGTCGGTCGCTCCTCGAGTGGTATTGCCACAGGTTGCCGTGTTCGTCCTGGATGGACGGCACCGACATCGTGCGTGCAATGAGATCGGGCCCGTTCATCGACATCCCGCGGAACCGGCGGCCAGAGGACCCGCGCCGCCGGTCGGCAGGTTGGGTGACGGCAGCAGATCCACGACATGAGAGACTAGAGAGCCGATGACGCCCGATCGGTGACCGACCCCATGACAGCCTCCTCTGCGCGCCCCGTTGCGTCGTCGCCCGAGATCGAGCGACGTATGAAATCGCAGCGCCGACGCGACACCGCACCGGAGCGGACACTGCGATCCGAGCTGTGGCGCCGCGGGCTTCGCTACCGAGTCGACTTCAAGGTCGTCGGTCGGCGCCAGCGAGTCGACATCGTCTTCACGCGGGTCAAGGTGGCTGTCTTCGTCGACGGGTGCTTCTGGCACAGTTGCCCACTCCACTCCACGGCGCCGAAGGCGAACGGCGACTGGTGGAAGGCCAAACTCGCGGCGAGCGTGGAGCGCGATCGCGAGACCGACAGCGCATTGAAGGCGCAGGGCTGGCTGGTGATTCGAGTGTGGGAACACGAACCGGCACAGACGGCTGCGGACAGGATCGAGGCTGCTGTGAGGCAGTGGTGAGTCAGGCTGCGGCCAGTTTGTCGATGTGGGACGCGATGTCGTCGAGGAACCTGGCATCGAACCGGAGACTGCCGCGATTCGCCCGCTCGAGGAAGCCCGCGGCCGCCCGCGTTGACAGCGGCGTTGCGGTGCCCAGGTCCACGATGTCCCGGAGGTGGGTGTATGGCTGTCGAAGTGGCCACATCGACACATCAACTGACCATCGCTTCCCGTGGGTCCCGAATGCTGCCTTGGGCCATGGGGCCGAGGCCGGGAGACTACGAACCTCAGCGTCGAAGGCGCCGGGTGTACCGAGCCGACCGGCGACCCACTCCGACACGCCGACTGTGACGGCGTTCCCGACCAACTTCCATCGGGTGCCTTTCCGTCCTGTGACCGCCTCTGCCCGCTCGGTCCAGCCCGGGTCGAAACCCTGCATTTGTTCGGCCTCGGCAACCGTGGGTGTCACGATCCGTTTGCCCGGTCGCGCTCGGCGGTTCCAGATCGCCGGCGGCGATGGAATGCCGATGGTCGAGCCGCCCTTCAACGTGGGCACAGCGTCCTGCGCCCAGCCGAGCCCGCGCAGCCCCTCGGTCCAGTAGAACCCGAACATGTCGTCGCGGAAGTACTTCTTGTCGGGTTCGCCAGCGTCGTCTGCAAAGAGGACTTCTCGTGGGTCGCCGTCAATGGAAGCTACGAAGATCACGCGTTGACGACGCTGGGGTACCCCGGTGAACCGGGAGTCGACGAGTCGGTACGCCCACTGGTAGCCGAGGGATTCGAGTTCCTGCACGAGGAAGTGCATCGCTCGACCACCGTCGAGGACGAGCATGTTCCGCACGTTCTCGAGGAGGACCCACGGCACCCTCCGATCACCGAGCAGCCGGAAGACCTCGCCGACCAGGCCGGACGCCTCCCCGGTGATTCCCTTCATGTTGCCCGCTTGCGACAGGTCGGTGCAGGGGAACCCTGCGGCGACGAGGTCGACGGGAGGGAGCTTCTCGAGGTCTCGAACGTCCGGCTCGATCGGGACGTCGGGAAAGCGATGCTCGAGCACCGCCCGTGCTGGTTCCCACCACTCGCAGAGCAGCTCGGTGTGCATGCCGGCACGTTGAAGGCCAAGCTCGATGCCCCCGATGCCAGCGAACAGTCCGGCGACACTCCAGTTCGACGGTGCGGGCATGGGTTTCAAACTACACCGCTGGAACTCGGCGTCGCTCACCTGCCGGTCGAGAGCACCTGGGTCGAAGAGCCTGTCCATCGCTGCATGATGACGAAAGGGTGCCACGCGGTTCGTCGCCCATCAGCCCACGGGTCCTGTGGAAAGCTGATCTCAGATGTGGGGCGACGACGACTACGACGAACGGTTGCGCACATCGGCGTTCGCGTTCCTCCGGGTCATCCAGCTACGCACCGGTGGGCCAG
>JAYVVY010000445.1:0-9857 GCA_043786575.1 Ilumatobacteraceae bacterium | reverse complement strand
GCTCGCGGACGTACTTCCCCGCTTCGTTGCACTCGGCCGGCCGATCATTGGGATTTGTAACGGCTTCCAGGTACTCACCGGTGCAGGCCTGCTGCCGGGCGCTCTCGGGCACAACGCCAGCGGTCACTTCCAGTGCGAGTGGATTCGCATGGAGGCACCCGCCAGTCACAGCATCTGGACCCGCGACCTCGAACCAATCGAGTGCCCAATCGCGCACGGCGAGGGCCGCTACGTGCACCCCGACATCGCCACGTTGGAAGCCAACGGTCAGGTCGCGCTGCGTTACTCCACGGGTACCGGCGACGGTACCGGCAACGGCAACGGCAACGGCAACGGCAATCCCAACGGGTCTGTAGGCGATATCGCAGGGGTCTGCGACGAGACCGGCCTGGTGCTGGGGCTGATGCCGCATCCCGAGAACCACGTCATCGCCCGCCAGCATCCGCGGCACGCTCGTGGCACCGCCGCTGGCAGCGGCCTCGGGCTGTTTCAACACGGCGTTCGTTATGCGGAGGGCATGTGATGGAACCGTTCCTCGACGTCGACCTGGCGCTACCCGATCGTCGCGAGGGCAAGGTTCGCGTCAGCTATCAGCTGGACAACGGCAACCGGCTGTTCATCACCACCGATCGCCTGAGTGCATTCGATCGCGTGATCGCTGGTGTGCAATACAAGGGCCAGGTACTCAACCAGCTGGCCGCATGGTGGTTCGCGCAAACGGCCGACATTGTGCCCAACCACGTCGTCTCGGTTCCTGACCCGAATGTCTTGATCGCTCGCAACGCCAGCCCGTTGCCGGTGGAAGTCGTCGTTCGCGGGTACATCACCGGCGTCACCTCCACATCGCTGTGGCAGCAGTACACCGACGGGGCGCGAATCATTTACGGCCACCGGTTTCCCGACGGTCTGCGGAAGAACACAGCGCTACCGAACGCACAGGTAACCCCCACCACGAAGGCCGAAAATGGCGGGCACGACGAGCCGCTCACCGTCGCCGATGTGATCTCTCGCGGCCTCGTCGAGCCGAAGCTGTGGGGCGAGACCGTAGAAGCAGCGTTGCGACTTTTCCAGCGTGGCCAGCAGGTTGCGTCGGCCGCCGGTTTGATTCTCGCCGACACCAAGTACGAGTTCGGGTTGGACGACAACGGCCGGCTGATGTTGATCGACGAGATGCACACACCAGACTCGTCGCGCTACTGGGTTGCCGACACCTACCCGGCTCGCCTGGCCGCTGGCGAAGAACCCGAAAGCCTCGACAAGGAAGTAGTTCGACGTGCACTACTCGCCACTGGCTACCGCGGCGAAGGCCCACCACCCGCCCTTGCCGACGAGGTCTGGCAACAGACCAGCGCCCGCTACATCGACGCCTACGAACGACTGACCGGTACCACCTTCCAGCCTGGCGCCTACCCCGTCGGCCCTCGCATTCTGGAGCACATGCATGTTTCCTGAGACGTCCGTTCACATCCGGCCCAAGGCCATCAATCTCGCCGACGACGGCCCGAAGGAGGAGTGCGGCGTCTTTGGCGTCTCCACCCCTCACGGTGAAGGCATTGCCCAGCTGGCGTTCTTCGGTCTCTTTGCACTGCAGCACCGCGGCCAGGAGGCAGCCGGTATTGCGGTCAGCGATGGCAGCCGAGTGCGCTGCCACAAGGACAGCGGCCTGGTGGCAAACGTGTTCACGCCGGCCACGATGGCCACCCTCACCGGCTACCACGCCATTGGCCACACTCGCTACAGCACCACCGGCGCCAACGCCCACCGCAACCACCAGCCGTTCCTCGTCGAAACAATGCACGGCCCGTTGGCCGTCGCCCACAACGGCAACCTGGTCAACGCCGGCGCGCTGCGCGAGGAGCTGCTGGCGAAGGGCTTTGGTCTCACCGCCACCAGCGACACCGAAGTGCTGACGCTGATGCTCGCAGCTGCCGGTGGAAAGACATGGGAAGACCGTGTGGAGCGCACGCTACCCGCCTGGAAGGGTGCCTACTCGCTGGTCATCTTGGTGAACGATCGGGTGATCGCCGCTCGCGACCCGTGGGGGTTCCGCCCGCTCAGCGTTGGCCGCCTGCCACACGGTGGCTACGCCGTCGCCTCGGAAACCTGCGCGCTCAACACGCTCGGCTGCGTGGAAATCGACGAGGTCAAGCCCGGCGAGATCGTCACGCTCCACGGCGCGGAGATGACGCGCCGCCAGGCCCTCACCCCCAGTGCGACGCCCGCACGTTGCACCTTCGAGTTTGTGTACTTCAGCCGGCCGGACAGTGTGTGGGCCGGCCGCAACGTGCACCATGTGCGTCAGCGGTTGGGCGAGCAACTCGCGCTGGAGTCGGGCGTGGATGCAGATGTGGTCATTCCGGTACCCGACAGCTCAATTCCCGCGGCAATTGGCTACAGCCGCACCGCAGGCATCGAGCACAACGATGGCCTCATCAAGAACCGCTACATCGGCCGCACATTCATCGAGCCAACTCAGGATCTGCGTGAGCGGGGTGTGGCACTGAAGTTCAATGCGCTCACCGAGAATCTGGCCGGCAAGCGAGTGATCATGATTGACGACTCACTGGTCCGCGGTACTACCGCTGGCCCGCTCGTCAAGATGCTGCGCGACGCTGGCGCAACCGAGGTGCACGTGCGCATCACGTGCCCACCCATCACCCACGCCTGTCACTTCGGCGTCGACATGGGGCACGACGGCGACCTGATGGCGGCACGACTATCCGTGGAGGAGATCCGCGAGCTGATCGGTGCCGATTCGCTTGCGTTCCTCTCGTTGGAGGGAATGATGCGAGCCATCGAGCCAGAGAACGAGGGCAGCGAAGCAGGTTTCTGTAACGCGTGCTACACCGGCCGCTACCCGATCGCAGTCGACGAGGCACAACCCAAGCTCAGCTTCGAAGGTGCCCTGTCGTGAAGGTGCTGGTCATCGGCTCCGGTGGTCGCGAAGCTGCCATTGCGGCAGCCTGTCGGGCGCACGGCCACGACGTGCAGGTGGCCGCCGATCTGCCCGAGCAGCCGCAGACCGAGCTCGTCATCGTTGGCCCCGAGTCAGCCCTGGTTGCCGGCGTCGCCGACCGTTGTGCGGCTCTGCACATCCCGTGCTTTGGTCCGACGGCCAGCCTGGCGAAACTGGAGAGTTCCAAGGGTTTCACACGCATGTTGGCCGGCCGCCTTGGTCTTGCCTCCCCCGCGTATCACCTGTCGTGCAGCCCCGAGGAAGCCATCAGTTGGTGGCGAGAGTTTGGCAAGCCGATCGTCGTCAAGCTGGACGGCCTGGCAGCCGGCAAGGGCGTCATCGTCCCCGAGGGCGACGCGGCAACAGAGGCCGCCATCCACGAGCTGAGTGCGCAAGGCCCCATCGTGCTCGAAGAGCGTCTCAGTGGTCCCGAGTGCAGCTTGATGGCGCTCTGCGATGGCACGGTTGCCCGACCGCTGCCGATCGCACAGGATCACAAGCGCATCGGCGAGGGCGATACCGGAGCCAACACCGGGGGTATGGGTGCGTACGCCCCGGCCCCAGTTCCCTACGACGCCGAGGAACTGACTGCCACGTTCATCCAGCCGGTGGTCGATTTCCTGCTGGCGGAGGGTGCCCCTTACATCGGAGTGTTGTACGCAGGCTTGATGCTCACCGCCGACGGCCCGCGGCTGCTGGAGTACAACTGTCGCTTCGGCGACCCAGAGGCGCAGGCGGTGTTGCCGCTGCTCACCGACGATCTTGCAGAGCTGGCGCTGGCCTGTTGCGACGGCCAGTTGGGAGACCGCCGTATTCGGTTCAGCGGCGCTTCCTGCACGGTGGTTGCCGCTGCTGCTGGTTATCCAGCCGCGCCAGTCACAGGCGCCGCAATCGACTTCGGCACCGACACGACTGGCGCTGTGTTGTTCCACGCGGGCACCGACGGGGCAACGGTCACCGGTGGGCGCGTCCTCGCCGTCACCGGATTGGGTGCAGACCTTGCAACAGCGCGGACGAATGCGTACGACCGGATGGCAGCCATCACGTTCGACGGCATGCAGGTGCGCCGCGACATCGGTTGGCGATCGTTGGGTGCCTCGATCACCTCCTATGCCGCGATGGGTGTCGACATCGAGGAGGGCGCCCGCGCCGTCGATCAGATGAAGGCCGCCGTCGAGCGCACGCATGGCGCTGCTGTGTTGAAGGGCGTCGGCAGTTTCGGCGGCGTGTTCAACGCCGCGCTCCTCAAGGACATGGACGAGCCGCTCTTGGTCGCCAGCACCGACGGCGTCGGCACCAAGGTCGAGCTCGCGGCGCGGCTGGGCAAGTACTACGGAGTGGGCGCCGACATCGTCAATCACTGCATCGGCGACGTGTTGGTGCAGGGCGCCAAGCCTTTGTTCTTCCTCGACTACATCGCCAGCAGCAAGCTGAATGCAGACCATGTGGCACAGGTGGTTACCGGCATGGCTGAGGCCTGCGAGGTCAGCGGCTGTGCGCTGCTGGGCGGCGAAACGGCCGAGATGCCCGGTGTCTACGCCCCTGGTGCATTCGACATCGCGGGCACGCTGGTGGGTGTGGTGGATCGTGCCAAGCTGCTACCGAGCGGCCAACTGCTCGCTGGCGACGTGTTGCTGGGCGTGGCCTCCAACGGGCCGCACACCAACGGTTACTCGCTGTTGCGCAAGCTCTTCGATTGGCTGCCGATGGACACCGTGCCGCAGGGCTTCGACTGCACGCTGGGCGAGGCGCTGCTGAAGTCCCACCGCAACTATCTGCAGGTTCTCGAAGCGGCAGTCGACAGCGGTCGTGTGAAAGCAATGGCACACATCACCGGTGGTGGGCTTCCCGAAAACCTGCCGCGTGTGCTGCCCGACGGCATCGACGCCCACATTCAGCTTGGCTCGTGGCCGGTGCCGCCGCTGTTCCGCCTGGTCCGCGAGGTGGCGGTTGGAATGGACACGCACGAGCTGTACCGCACCCTCAACATGGGCGTTGGCATGGTACTGGTGTGCTCGCCGGACGAAGCGGCGGCCGTGCAGGCCCTGATCAACGAACCGACATGGGTCATCGGGCAACTGGTCGCAGCCACCGACGCCGGCCGAACGGTCGTGCTGTCATGAAGGTGCCGTCATGAAGCGACTCGTCGTCCTCGCCAGCGGGAATGGCTCGAACGCGCAGGCCATCATCGATGCCTGTGCAAGCGGGGCGCTGCCCGCAGAGGTGATGGCAGTGGTCAGCGATCACGGCGACGCAAAGGCCCTCGTACGTGCCGACGCCGCTGGGCTGCCAGCGGTGCACGTGGGTCGCCGCATCGGCGAAACCCGCGCCGACTACGACGCTCGCCTCGCCGACATCGTCACTGGCTTCGACCCCGATTGGGTAGTGCTGGCCGGCTGGATGCGAATCCTGACCCTCAACTTCCTGGGCTGGTTCCCCGGCATGGTGGTCAACCTGCACCCTGCACTGCCGGGCGAGCTGGCGGGCCTGCACGCAATCGAGCGTGCTCACGCCGAGGCCATGGCCGGCACCCGCACCAACACCGGCGTGATGGTGCACCTGGTCCCCGACGAGGGCGTCGACGTCGGCCCAGTCTTGGCCACGGCCGAGGTGCCGATTCTGGCGGGCGACACGCTTGACGAACTGGAACAACGCGTACACGCAGTCGAGCACCTGCTGCTCGTCGACACGCTGCGCGCCCTGTGTAACTCGACCCTTACCACTGGAGTGAAAACATGATCAACGACGATCTGTTCGACCGTTTCCAAGCCCTCACCTTCGACGATGTGGTGATCGTGCCCGGGTATAGCGATGTGTTGCCCGACTCGGTCGACACCTCTGCGGTGTTTGCCGCCGACATCACGCTGGCGGTGCCGATCGTCAGCGCCGCAATGGACAAAGTCACCGAGGGCCGGATGGCCATCGCCCTCGCCCGCGAAGGAGGCATCGGTGTCATCCATCGCAACATGACCATTGCTGACCAGGCCGCCGAGGTACAGAAGGTCAAGCGCAGCCAAAGCGGAATGATCAGCGACCCCATCACGCTGCCACCCAGCGCCACCCTCGCCGATGCAGAAGTGTTGATGAATCAGTTCAAGATCAGCGGCGTGCCGATCACCGACCCGCAGGGCCGGCTGGTGGGCATTCTTACTAACCGCGACACCCGCTTCTGCGAGCCCGCCGACTACCGCCGCTCTGTCACCGACTTCATGACCAGCGAGGGTCTGGTGACCGCCAAGGTAGGCACCACGCTGGACGAAGCTCGCAGCATTTTGCAGCGCCACCGCATTGAGAAGCTGCCACTGGTCGATGCGGACCGCAAGCTCGTCGGGCTGATCACCGTGAAGGACATCCTGAAGAACCAGGAGTTCCCGAATGCCACCAGCGACCCGGCGGGCCGGCTGCGCTGCGCGGCCGCCGTCGGCGTCGGCGACGACCTCGAGGATCGGGTCGCTGCCCTGGTCGCGCAATACGTCGACGCCGTTGCGCTCGACACCGCTCACGGCCACTCGGCGGGCGTCATCAAGGCCATCGAGCGGATCAAGTCGAACTGGCCCCACCTGCCCGTGGTCGCCGGCAACGTCGTCACCGAGGAAGGCGTGGAGGCACTGTCCAACGCTGGCGCTGATGCCGTGAAAGTGGGCGTGGGCGCTGGCTCCATCTGCACCACCCGCGTGGTCAGCGGCGCTGGCATGCCGCAGCTGTCGGCCATCTATTTCACTACCCAGTACGCCCGCCGCCACGGCATTCCGGTGATCGCCGACGGCGGCATCACCTACTCGGGCGACATCGTCAAGGCCATTGCAGCCGGCGCCGACTGCGTGATGCTCGGCTCGATTCTCGCCGGCACCGACGAAGCGCCTGGCGAGCTCGAGCTGTTCGAAGGTCGCCGCTACAAGAGCTACCGCGGCATGGGCTCGATGGGCGCCATGCAGGGCCTCGGCGCAGACCGCTACGCCAGCGGCCAAAGCGACAAGAGTCAGGTGGCCGGTCAGTCACGCAAGCTGGTGCCCGAGGGCATCGAGGGCCGAGTGCCCTATGCCGGCACATTGGGCGACGTGGTCTACCAACTGGCCGGTGGCCTGCGCAGCGGCATGGGCTACGCGGGAGCGGGCACGCTTGATTCACTGCGCAACAGCGCACGCTTCATGCGAGTCACCACCGCCGGCCGCAACGAGAGCCACCCGCACGACGTGACCATCACCAAGGAAGCACCGAACTACCAGCGCAGCTAGCTAGCCCAGCACCGTGTGGTCCAGGTTGCGAATGCGCGCGGCCATGGAGGCCAACAACTTGTGCGAAAGCACGGGGATCTCGTCGAGAACCGCTTTGAACTGGCCGCGACTGATGACCAACACACTGCCAGTCTCCGTGCACACCACAGTTGCCGAGCGTGGGCCGTCATCCAAAAGCGCCAACTCTCCAAAGATGTCACCGGCCGTCAGTGCGGCCAGCCTGCGCCCGTTGCGGCGCACCTCGAACCCGCCCTTCAAGACCACGAAGGCGTCAGCACCGCTGTGCCCCTGCTCCATGATGACCTTGCCAGCAGCAACGTCGACTTCTGAGCCGACAGCGGCGACCCGCTCGAGCTCCTTCTTCGACAGCCCTGCGAACAGGGCCACTCTGCGCAAATGTTCGACATACACACCCCGGCTGGCCATGGGTGAAGACAGTAGCCTGCCGTGCGGCACTGGCCTGGCTTGTCGCAGCTGTCAGGCCAACTTTTCGACGAAGGCTTCCAATTGGCGAAGGTTGCGGCACTCGTAGACCCCGTCGGTATGCGTGCCGTAGTCCCCCACAATCGAGTCGCCGGTGTTCCAGTAGCTACGCGGTTCGGGGTTCAGCCAGAACACCTTGCGGGCCTTCTGGCGAATTTCCTTCACCACCCATGCTTGGCTGGCGTGATAGTTGTTGCGCGCATCGCCCAGCAGCAAGACGGTGGTCTTGGAGTTGATGTCCTTGCCGTAGCGCTCCCAGAACACTTCGAAGGCATGGCCGTAGTCGCTATGCCCGTCCACCCACACCACGTCGGCTTCGGTGTTGACGCGATGGATGGCGTTGGCGATGTCTTCCTCGCCCTTGAAGTAGTCGGTCACTTCGTCGATGCCGTCGATGAAGACGAAGGACCGCACCTTTGAGAACTGACCCTGCATTGCGTAGACCAGCATCAAGGTGAAGCGAGCGAACGCGGCCACCGAACCGGAGATGTCGGCAACCACCATCAGTTCCGGCTTGGCCGGGCGCGGGTACTTGAACTTCGGCTCGGCAGGAACGCCGCCATAGCTCAGTGAGTGGCGAACGGTGCTGCGGAAGTCGAGTGGGCCCTTGCGGCCGTGGCGACGCTTGCGGGCCAGGCGGGCAGCCAGCTTGCGAGTGAGCGGCTGAAGTGCCTTCTTCAGGTTCTGCATCTCGTCGCGCGATGCGTGCATGAACTCGACATCTTCTGGCAGCGGCTTGCGGAGCGTTTTGGCCATTGCCTCGGCGCCGCGATCGGCCACCAGCCGGCGACGAATCTCCGCTTCGATTTCCTTTTTGAACTGCTCGATGCGGTCGTTGTACTCGTCGTGTTCAAGCCGCTCTTCCAGAGGTGTCAGCTCGCCGCCGACTTGCTCGCGGCTGGCTTCCATCAGCTTCTCGAGCATGCCCTCGAGGTCCAGGTTGCGCAGCGTGCGGTACAGGTAGTAGGTGCCACCGACGGGACGGCCTGGCTCCATGCCCGCAAACCGCTGCACTGACTGCTTGGCCAACGCCCGCATCATCGCCTGGTCGCCGTTCATCAGCGCCTGCATCAGCAGCTGGGCAATCTCCTCAGGCGTGAGGCTGTCCATTCCGCCCTGGCTGCCCTTGCCTTCGCCCTGGCGCATCTGCTCTTGCATCTCGCGCCACATCTCGTCGAGGTCCGTGTCGCCCTCGGCAATCTTGTACTCCGGGCCGCGCATCGAGAAGTAGACCTCGAAGACCGTCTCGAATGCACGCCAGTGCGCGTTGTTCTTCACCATCGTGGCGGCGAGCGCGTACTTGAACGCGTCGCGGTCTTCGATGGGGATGTGCTGCAACGCCTCCATGGCGTCGAGGTTCTCCGTGAGGCTGACGGGCAGCCCCGCGTTGCGAAGCTCGACGACGAAGCCGGCCAGCAGATCAAGCATGGGGTAAGCGCCGGCTACTTGTCGATCGACAGCTCTTTGGCTGCCTTCGCGATGTCGGTCTGGTACTTCAGCAAGATATGGAGTGTGTCCTTCGCCTGCTGCGCTTCGATGTTCTCGATACCCAAGAGCACCAGCGTCCGTGCCCAGTCGATGGTTTCGCTGACCGACGGCGACTTCTTCAGGTCGAGCTGGCGAATACTGCGCACAATGCGAGCGATCTGGTCGGCCAGGTTCTCCGACACGCCGGGAACCTTGGTGAGCACGATCTCCTTCTCGCGATCCATGTCGGGGTAGTCGACGTGGAGGAACAGGCATCGGCGCTTCAACGCCTCGCTCAGCTCGCGAGTGTTGTTCGACGTGAGGAACACCAGCGGGATCTGCTTGGCGGTGATGGTGCCCAGCTCTGGGATGGAGACCTGATACTCGGAGAGAATCTCCAGCAGCAGTGCCTCGGTCTCCACTTCGACTCGGTCGACTTCGTCGATCAGCAGCACCACCGGGTCTTCGGCCGTAATGGCCTCCAGCAACGGACGGGTGAGCAAAAAATCAGGTCCGAAGATGTCGTCGTGAATGTCGCTCCACGAGTCGCTGTTGCTGTCAGCCTGAATGCGCAGCAGCTGCTTCTTGTAGTTCCATTCGTAGAGCGCTTTGCTCTCGTCCAGGCCCTCGTAGCACTGCAGACGAATGAGCCGCGAGCCGGTCATGTCGGCGATGCTCTTTGCCAGCTGGGTCTTGCCGGTACCGGCAGGGCCTTC
>JAYVVY010000444.1:0-3715 GCA_043786575.1 Ilumatobacteraceae bacterium | reverse complement strand
GCGCGGCATTGGGACGCTGCGCGATCTGCCGTATCGGCCTGATGGTGGAGACCTGGATGTCGATGCCAGCTTGGAGGCCATCATCGAAGGCCGCGCTGGCGCGATCGACGTCGACCGGCTGCGGGTGCGTGGCTGGGTGAAGCCGGCTACTGCGATGTGCCTGCTGGTGGACCGCAGCGGCTCGATGGGTGGTAAGCCGCTGGCCACGGCAGCGCTCGCCGCGGCCGCAGTGGCCAGCCGGACACCGCAGGACTACAGCGTGCTCGCGTTCGGTAAGAACGTGGTGGTCGCCAAGGGCCAGCTGACCCCCAAACCCAGCGATCTTGTCGTCAACGACGTGCTGTCGCTGCGCGGCTTCGGCACCACCGACCTGGCAGGCGCGCTGCGTGTTGCCGGCGAGCAACTGGCGCGAAGTCGCGCCGGCCGCAAGGTGACGGTGCTGCTCAGCGACTGCCGGTCGACAGTGGACGGCGACCCGGTTGCAGCGGCGGCCGGGCTGAGCGAGTTGGTGATTGTCGCCCCGGAGGCCGACAGCGACGAAGCCTTCGCCTTCGCCGCCCTCGTCGGTGCGCGGTGCATCACAGTCAGCGGCCCTAGCCAAGTCGCGGAGGCACTGACCCAAGCCCTCGATCGTTCTGCCTAACCCTCCGTCGGTCGGGCGCGAAACCCAGCCACCCATGTCTCACCTGGCCCCCACGGGCGCGGACTACGGACGCAACTGTCTAGGTTTCGCGCCCAATGATGCGGGGTGCGGTGAGTCAGTTGCAGACGAGGTCGGGGTCGGGCAGGATGTCGCCCTTGACGTTCTCGGTCGGCTCGGCGACGGTGGTGGTTGCAGCGGGCACGGTGATGGACGCAACCGTCGTCGTGACTGCTGTGCCGCCAACGGCTGTGCTGCTAGGGGCACCAGAAGTGGTGGTGGCTGCGACCGTGGTGGTGGTCTCGAAGGCTTGCTCGGGGGCGCCGGCCAGCGGTGCCTCGCCGCGGAAGATCGACAGAATGGCAACCATGTTGTCGCCCTTGATTCGCGGGTCGAGCACAGAATTGCCACTGACCATCATTCCACTGGCTTCGATTTGGTAGGTGCGAATGCTGTCGGGGTTGACGTCGCGCAGCACGCCTGCGAATTCCAGCATGTCATTGACGGTGAAGCCGGCTTCAGTGACGATGTCCTTCTGCAGCGAGACGATCAGTGCACGCGCCACAGCGGGGTCGAAGATGCCCTTGTCGAGCGCGGCCCGCAGCGTGCGGCGTAGAAAATCCTGCTGGCGTGAGATACGACCAAGGTCGGAGGTGGCGTCCTCGTAGGTCTTGCCGTCGGTGTCCATCCAGCGCAGGTGACGCGAGCGCACATAGGCCAGTGCTTCGTCGCCGCTGAAGGTGTGGCAGCCAGCCGCCACATCGAGACCGACATACTTGTCGATGATGCGAGTGGAGAATGGCACGGTGACGCCACCGACCGCATCGACAATGCGTTTGAAGGCGCAGAAGTCGACCTGGATGTAGTGGTCGATGTTGATCCCGAAGTTGTCGAAGAGTGTTTGCTGGAGCAGCGTCGGATCATTCTTGATGTAGGCCGAGTTGATTCGGCTCTTGGCCCTGCCGGGAATCTTCACCCACAGGTCGCGGGGAAACGAGAGTACGGCGGCCTGGCGGGTGACTGGGTCGACGCGCATCACCATGATGGTGTCGCTGCGACTACCGATGTTCTCGCGGCCGGGGTCCGCTGCGCCAGCCCATTGTGAGTTGGCGTCGACGCAGGCGTTGGCGTCGCTTCCGACGATCAGGAAGTTCTGTGCGCCGGGGTCGGCGGGGGGAAATGTCTCGGGCACGCCGGTGCTGCTGGTGACACCCGTGTCGCCGGGAGCGATGGTCGGCGAGGGGTCGCCTGCGACCGTGGTGTTGACGTCCGCCAGGCTGGTCTGCAGACGGCCGTCAAGCTGGTTCTTACCGTAGACGAGCGCGCCCGCGCCAACCAAACAGGCAATCACGACGATGATGTTGATCGTCAGGACGGCGCGCTGTGCGTTGGTATGGCGCGGCTTGAAAGGCTCCGCAGGCTCGACTTCGGGGTCACTCATGAGTTGCTCAGGTTACCTGCCACGCCTCGCGCGCAGGTTTCAGGGCACGCAGCCCGTCAGGGTGCATCGGTCACAGTGGCGAGCTCGACGGTGCAGGTCAGGGCGTCGCCCAGCTCATAGCGGAGCGTCTCGATGGAGCCAGCGTCGCGTAGATCGCTCTCGGCGGTGCTGACTAACGCCAGTGTGGCGGTGGCGGCCGTGACGACCAGCAGCGAGACAGGGGCCTTTTGGCTGACCTTGGCTTCGGTCTTGGTGCGGCGGATGAGCGCGAGCACTTCGCCGACGGGGTCCAGGATGTCGACGTTGCCAATTGCAGTCGCTTCGTCGAGCGACGGCCACGGCTGGCTGTGGATCGAACCCATCTGCCACCAGCTCCACACTTCCTCTGTGACGAACGGGATGAACGGTGCGAAGAGGCGCAGGACGGTGTGCAGCGCCTGGCGCAGCGCGGCCTGTGCGGACGCCGCGGCAGCGTGCCGATCGAGTGCGTAGGCGCGGCTTTTGACCAGCTCGACGTAGTCATCGCAGAACCACCAGAAGAACTCTTCGGTGGCTTCTAGCGCACGGGTGTAGTCAAAGGTCTCGAACGCACCAGTGGCGTCGGTGACGACGTTGCGCAACCGCGCCAGCATCGCCAAGTCGAATGCCTCGGTTGGCATCGCACCTGTGGGCGGTTCGCCGAAGGAGAGCACGAACTTCGACGCGTTGAGCAGCTTGGTGCCCAGCTTGCGGCCAACCTTCATTTGGCCTTCGTCGAGCGCGGTGTCCACGCCTGGGCGGCCGCTGGCTGCCCAGTATCGAATCGCGTCGGTGCCGTACTGCTCCAGCAGGTCGATAGGCGTGACCACGTTGCCCTTGCTCTTCGACATCTTCTTGCGGTCCGGGTCCAGGATCCAGCCGCTGAGCGCAGCGTGGCGCCAGGGTGCAACGCCGTGCTCGTGGTGGCTGCGCACCATCGTGCTGAACAGCCAGGTGCGAATGATGTCGTGGCCCTGCGGCCGCATGTCGTAGGGGAAGACATGGCTGAACAAGTCGTCGTCATCCACATTGCCGGACCAGTCGCCGGCGATGTGCGGCGTCAGTGAGCTGGTGGCCCAGGTGTCCATCACGTCGGGGTCGCCGATGAAACCGCCGGGCGCGCCGCGCTGGTCGTTGGTGAACCCATGTGGGCAGTCGGTGCTGGGGTCGATGGGCAGGCGATCCTCGGTGGGCACCAACACGTCGCTGTAGATCGGGTTGGCGTCGGCGTCGAGGTGGTACCAGCAGGGCACGGGCACGCCGAAGAAGCGCTGACGGCTGATCAGCCAGTCGCCATTGAGGCCGCCCACCCAGTTGTCATAGCGGTGGCGCATGTAGCCGGGGTGCCACGTGACCTCGTCGCCGCGGGCGACGAGCGCATCGCGCAGCGCAGCGTCGCGGCCGCCGTTGCGGATGTACCACTGGCGGGTCGCAACGATCTCCAGCGGGCGCGTGCCGCGCTCGTAGAACTTGACCGGATGCATGATGGGCCGCGCCTCGCCCAACATCTCACCGCTGGCTTGCAGCAGTTCGACGATCTTCCTCTGTGCTTGCTTCGGAAACATGCCGCTCAGTTCCGCGTAGGTGTCGCGGCCTTCGCCAGCGGGAATCCACTC
>JAYVVY010000443.1:0-9447 GCA_043786575.1 Ilumatobacteraceae bacterium | reverse complement strand
CTCGGCGCTGAACCCGGTCTCCAGCTGCTCGAAGAGCCAGCGGTGCGAACCGATGCGCGTGTAGCGCTGCAGGTCCTTTCGTACGCCCAATGTTTCGGGGTTGACCGACACGACCGGCAGTTCGGCGGCGTGGCCTTCGTGCAGCGGTAGGCGGCGAATCGGCAGCGTGTTGGTGAACGGAGTGCAAGCGAGATCGATGTCGTAGCAACCGTCCAGCTCGGTTCGGTGGGCACCGTTCATCTCGCCCCACCGGCCGCTGCCGTCGGTGGCCAACCACAGGTCCGGCTCCTCCAGGTCGCGGAACAGCAGGAATTGGCGCACCTGCCACGTGGGTGACAGCCGCAGCACGTACTGCACGTTTTCGCGGCTGACCTGGCCGCTGACCGTGAAGCCTTCGTTCTCCCACAGAATCGTGGTGGTCTCCTCGCCGCCGTCCTCCCAGGTTGCCCAGCGCGCCACGTGCCCCGTTGGTTCATGGGCGGCGGGAAAGGGGGAGTACGACGTCACCCGGCCACGGTACCGTTGCGATGTGATCGACATCACCGAAGCCCGCCGCTATGTGCTCGACCGCTGCCCTGCCGCAGCGCCGGTTGAGGTGCCGTGCCGCGAGGCAACCGGTTTGGTGCTCGCGGCAGCGGTAGTGGCTGCAGAGGATGTGCCCCCGTTCGCGAACAGCGCCGTGGATGGCTACGCGGTGGTCGCCTCGTCCGTGGCGACGGTGCCCGTCGACCTAGCCGTTGTCGGTGAGGTAGCTGCCGGTGCGTACACCGATCGTGTCGTGTTGCCGGGCGAAGCGATTCGCATCATGACCGGCGCGCCGGTGCCGGCCGGGGCCGATGCAGTCGTGATGGTGGAAGACACCGAACTATTGGGTGACCGCCGCGTGGATGGCTCGGCGAACGTGCGCATTCGTGCGTCGACCACAGCTGGAGTTGCGGTGCGCGGGGTTGGCGACGACGTACGCGCGGGTACGGCGCTGTACCCCGCGGGCACCTTCGTCACGCCCGCGGTTGCGGGTGTGCTGGCAAGTGTGAACGCTGCCGTCGTGTCGGTGGTTCCCCGAGTTCGGGTCGCGGTTCTCAGCACTGGCGACGAACTGATCGACGATGGCTCAGCGCTACTGCCGGGCCAGATTCGCGAGAGCAATCGCACCATGCTGCTTGGTGCCGTCCGCGACGCAGGCTGTGAGGCCGTCGACCTGGGCATCGTGCGCGACGACGAGGCGGTGCTGGAGGGCGTGCTCCGCGCCGCGGCGACTTCGTGCGATGCCATCGTCACCAGCGGCGGCGTCAGCATGGGTGATTACGACGTAGTGAAGGCGGTGCTGTCGCGCATCGCCGACATGCAGTGGATGCAGATTTCGATCAAGCCGGCCAAGCCGTTCGCCTTTGGTCTGCTCGCGTCGGAGCAGCGTCAGGTGCCCGTCTTCGGACTGCCCGGAAATCCGGTCAGCTCGCTCGTCAGCTTCGAACTGCTCGCCCGCCCCGCGCTGCGTCAGATGATGGGGCACAGCGCGATCGATCGTCCGACAATCCCCGCCATTGCGGACAGTGGTCTGCCCCGCCGACCCGACGGCAAGACCCACTACGTGCGGGTTTTCGCTTCGTTCGGTGACGATGGCAGGGTGCACGTGCGGTCGGTAGGGGCGCAGGGCAGCCACCAACTAGCAGCCACCTCGCAGGCAAACGCGATTGCGGTCGTCGTCGATGGTGACGGAGTGGCGGCAGGTGGCGACGTCCCAACAATGCTGCTGTCGCTCTGATCGTGATGCTGGGTAGTGTGACGCGATGGACTTGATCGACCCGTTCGGTCGCACCATCCGTGATCTGCGCATTTCGGTCACCGACCGCTGCAACTTTCGCTGCACGTATTGCATGCCGGAGGAAGGCATGCAGTGGGTGCCGCGCAGCGATGTACTCACGTTCGAGGAGATCGAGCGGTTGGCCCGCATCTTCGTCGAACGCTTCGAGGTCGATGGGCTGCGCCTTACCGGTGGCGAGCCGACCATGCGTGCCCACCTCACCGTTTTGGTCAGCAAGCTGGCGAAGTTGGGCGTTGACCTGTCGATGACGACCAACGGTTCCACGTTGCGCAACATGGCGCACGACTTGCGCGACGCCGGCTTGCGGCGAGTCAACGTCAGCCTGGACACGCTCGACCGCGAGAAGTTCCATCGCATGACCAAGCGCGACGAGTTGGAGCGAGTGCTCGACGGCATCGAGGCGGCGAAGGAGGCCGGTTTCGCGCCGGTCAAGATCAATGCTGTCATCGAGCGCGGCGTGAACGACGACGAGATCGTCGACCTCGCCCGCTACGGCCGCGACAACGACGTCGAGATGCGCTTCATCGAGTTCATGCCGCTGGATGCCACCGGCCACTGGCTCAACGACAAGGTCGTTGGTCAGGACGAAATCGTGGCCGCGCTGTCAGCCGAGTTCCCGCTGGAGTTGGTTCCTGCCCGCGGCGCCGCCCCGGCGGATCGTTGGCGCTACCTCGACGGGCGCGGCATGGTCGGCGTCATCCCAACAGTGACCAAGCCGTTCTGCGGCGACTGCGACCGCGTGCGCATGACCGCCGACGGCCAGTTCCGCACCTGCCTGTTCGCCACCACCGAGTTCGACCTGTTGAAGATGATGCGTGCCGATGCCACCGACGACCAGGTCGCCGAGGAGATCCAGCGCGCTGTCGGCACCAAATGGGCCGGCCACCAAATCAACCAGGTCACCTTCGTCAAGCCCCGCAGATCAATGAGCCAAATCGGCGGCTGACCCTCGGTGGTCCCCCGCTCACCCGGGGTAGGGTCGCGGCGTGAAGGTTCGTGCTTGCTTGGGAGCGACACTTTTGGGGGCGCTGCTCATTGCGGGTGCGCAGTTCGACCCGGTGACGCACGCGGCCATGAATGGGCTGCACGTCGCAGCGTTTGTGACGGTAGGTGGGTCGGCGACTGCGACCGAGCCTGCGGTTCGCATCAAGCCGCCGGGTCCGACATTGGGTGGCTGCCCGATGTATCCCGGCGACAACGCGTGGAACACGAAGATCCGTGATGCGCCGCTGGTGGCCGACAGCACGGCGATGGTCGCCTACATCCAGGCCCACGGCGGCGACAACCTGCATCCGGACTTCGGCGAGAACCCGGCCTACGGCATCCCATACGTGATCGTGCCTGCGAACCAGCCGCAGGTTCCGATCAGCTACGACGCCTACGAGGACGAAAGTGATCCTGGGCCGTTCCCGGTCCCGCTCAACGCACCCGTGGAGGGCGGCAGCGATCGCCACGTACTGGTGCTCCAACAGGGCAGCTGCACACTGTTCGAACTTGGTGTTGCCCGTCGCAGCGGCGCTGGATGGTTGGCGGCCGGCGGTGCCAAGTTCGACATGACCAGCAATGCGCTGCGCCCACTCGGCTGGACCAGCACCGACGCCGCGGGTCTGGCGATCCTGCCCGGCCTCGTGCGCTACGACGAGGTCGCTGCCGGCCAGATCAACCATGCGATCCGCATTACGTTCGACACGACTCGCCGCGGCTACA
Source organism: Ilumatobacteraceae bacterium (assembly GCA_043786575.1). GTDB lineage: Bacteria > Actinomycetota > Acidimicrobiia > Acidimicrobiales > Ilumatobacteraceae > UBA668. The sequence continues at coordinate 5,918 of JAYVVY010000443.1, read as the reverse complement.
TCCTGCCCGCGACCCACTTCGCCTCATCAGTTACGGACGTCAATGCGCCGGCGATGGGGCAGCGGTTGCGTCTGAAGGCGAGCTTCGACGTCAGCGGCCTCACCGGCCAGGCGCGCGTCATTGCGGTCGCGATGCAGAACTTCGGAGTGATCGTCGCCGACAACGGCAGCAACTGGTTCTTCCAAGGTGCACCCAGCAACAGCTGGAACGACGATGATCTCAACCAGCTGAAAGGCATCCCCGGCTCCGCCTTCGAAGCCGTGAACACCGGCCCCGTCATCACCTCCTGATCGCCCGCAGAGTGCTCGACCAACGCAAGGGGTGGCGCGACTGGGTGAACACGAGGTACTACAGTTCGATGACAGATGAGTGACTTGACTTTCACACACCTCGACCCCATGGGTCGGGCTCGCATGGTCGACGTGACGCCGAAGGATCCGACACACCGTCGGGCCGTGGCTCGTGGTCGTGTGTTCATGCAACCGGCCACGACGGCTGCCGTCGTCAACCGGGAAGTGAAGAAGGGCGATGTCCTGGCCGTGGCTCGCGTCGCGGCGATTCAGGCTGCAAAACGAACCAGCGACATGATTCCACTGTGTCATCCGCTGCTCGTGGGCTCGGTACACGTCAACTTTGAGATCGGCGATGATTTCATCGAGATCGAAGTGCAGGTCGACACCGTCGACCGCACGGGCGTGGAGATGGAGGCGTTGCACGCCTGCGCCATCGCCGGTCTGACCATCTACGACATGTGCAAATCCGCCGACAAGGGAATGGTGATCGGCGAAATTGCACTCTGGGAGAAAACAGGCGGGCGGTCCGGTACGTACCGGCGACCCGCTAACATTGCATCCGTTGTTACGAAAGTAGTAGAACCGTAATGAATCGGATGTCAGCAGTTGCCACGAAGTTCGGCTACCAGACACCCGGAGGACACTTGTGAACACCATGATCTCAACTCTCACCACACATCTTCTGCAGCACGAAGTCGTTGCAACTGTCGTTGCAAGTCAGGTCGCATTCTGATGCAGCCAATCGTGCTCCTCGCCGTCGCCGCCGTCTGGGCAGCCGTCATCATCCCGCCGCTGCTGCGGTCACGGGTTGAGAACCGCCCCAACTCGTCAGTGACAGATTTTCGCCGTCAGCTCTCCACGCTGCAGCGGGCAGTGCCCACTCGCACCATGGTGCCCATGCGAAGCATGGCTCGCCCGTTGGTGCAGGCACCCCAGCAGCGCCACCTGGCGCACGGCCAGCCGGGCCAGGTTCGACGCTCATCGGCTATGAACTCCGCGTCAATGTCGTTCAACGGTTCGCTCACCGGTGGCGCGCAGCAGCGCAGCCACAGCGGCACCCAGGTGGACAACCCCGCCGGCCATCGCCAAATGCACTTGCACAAGGTCAGTCAGCGCGAAGTCCTGCGCCGTCGTCGCTCCAACGTGCTGTTCCTTCTCGTGGTCACCGTTGGCATCAGCGGCTTCCTCGCCGCCACTACGCATGCCAACGTGATGGTCTACGCCTTCGCCCTGTCCTTCGTCTCTCTGTGCGGCTACTGCTACAAATTGGTGCAGTTGCGTAACTACGAGATGGACCGCAGCTACGGCGAGCAGACCTGGTTCAACGCCGCCTGACACCGCTACACTCGGGTCTCCCACCGGGGGTGTAGCTCAGTTGGCAGAGCGCAGCAATCGCACTGCTGAGGCCCGGGGTTCAATTCCCCGCACCTCCACCCGGATGTTCGAAGCCCTTCCCACTGGGAAGGGCTTCGTGCGTTGTGCGACCCCGCTGACGCGCTACCTTCGCCGCCAGATGAACACTCGAGTACTCCTCGCTCTGACGTTTGCGTGCGCGCTTGGCGCGTGCGCGTCCGACCCGGACGACTCCCAGGCTGTCGTCAGCGAAGCAGTGACAAGCGCACCCGCAACGAGCGTGCCCACGACCGACGCTTCCACGAGCGACCCTTCCACGACCGACCCTTCCACGACCGACGCTTCCACGACCGACGCTTCCACGACACAGCCGGCACCGACAACTACTGAGGCAGCGATCGTCATCCCGCCGGGGATTCTGGCAGCGATGCCCTTTCAAAATCGGCTCGACGTGGCGCAGGGCATCTTCCAGGTCAAGCTCTACAACGGCACCGATCAGCGTTTCGACATCGTTGGCGTGCAGCTGCTGTGGGATGGGCTGACCACACCCGTGTCTGAGCGGCAGAACCCGCTGATCGCGGGCGACCGCCTGGACTATCCCGTCACCCTCGCGGCTGCTACGTGTGTGGGCAACGGCGCCGTTGGGGACATGCCCGACCCGCAGCAGGGCGTGGTGCGGGTGCTGCTGGCGGACGGCGGTGAAGTCTTGGCGCCGGTGTTCGACGTCAAGCATTTTGCCCGCCGCCTGTACTTGGAGGACTGCGAGCGGCAGTTCATCGCCAAGCAGGTTGCGATCGAGTGGGTCGACATGCATGAGGCAACACTCGATGACCGGCCCGTCACGGAAGGTTTCCTGCGCCTCACTCGCCTTGAAGGAAATGGCAGGGTGACTGTGTTTCTCGTCAGCAACAACATCCTGTTCACCTTCGCCGCGGCGGAGCCAGGCGACGGACCGGTCGCGGTGTTGCCCGTCGGTGAGCAGACCGTGAGCGTGCCGATCCGCTTCACTGAAGGCCGTTGCGATGCACACGCGATGTCAGAGACCAGCCAACCATTTCTGTTTCAGGCGACACTCGACCTCGGCGATGACGATGAGCGTTCCTACGCGATGCCGATTCCACTTGATGACCAGATTCCCATGCGGCATCGTCTTGAAGCCGCCTGCGCGGTTCTCGGCGAAGACGGCGCCTTCAACGAGGGCTAGCACGAAGCGACAACTCGAATAGCCGCGGATAGCGTGACGCGCACTTCGAAGGGAGGTCCCACCCCATGGACCGAATCTTGATCGACGACCTGCGTGTCCTCACGGTGATCGGTGCTTTGCCGCACGAACGTGAGATGGCGCAACCCATCCGAATCGACCTGTCAATTGGGGTCGACCTGCACGAGGCCGGCCGCAGCGACGACCTTGCCGCCACCGTGCACTACGGGCTGGTGTGCGAACGCGTCACCGAGCTCGCCCGGGACAGCAAGGACATCCTGCTCGAACGGTTGGCCGCCAAAGTGGCCGACGTGGTCCTCGAGTTCGACCTTGTCGACGACGTGGAGGTCACGCTCACCAAGCTGCGCCCACCGATTCCCGACAGCGTGCAGAGCACCGCCGTCAAGATCGTGCGCACCCGCGCCGAGGCCGCCGCGCCGCCGCTGGTGGCCCACAGTGCCTTTATCGCGCTGGGCAGCAACCTCGGCGATCGCGAGCGTTACCTGCGCTTCGCGGTCAGCGAGCTGAGCAATGTCGTGGCCATGTCGCAGGTGTTCGAGACCGCCCCCGTCGGCGGCCCCGACGACCAGGGCGCGTATCTCAACATGGTCGTGCAGATTGAAACTCCGCTGGACCCGTACGCGCTGATTCGCCGTTGCCAGCGCATCGAGGCGAACGCGCTTCGCCAGCGCATCGTGCATTGGGGCCCGCGCACGCTGGATGTCGACCTGTTGTTCTACGACGACATCACCATCACCAGCGAAGCACTGACCGTGCCGCATCCGCGCATCTTCGAACGTCGCTTCGTGCTCGCGCCGCTCAGCGAAGTAGCACCGCAGCTGTGCCCAGCGGACTGGGCCACCGCCCTGCCGCCCAGCGAGATTCACGCCCGCGGACCGCTTGCCCTCTAGATGCGCATGTTCTTCAGATGAGCACGGTCCTATTCGCTGGCAATGCGGCGCTCGAACGAGCGCACCTTCGCGGGGTAATGCACGCGGCCGAACTCCGGCGCGTTGCGAATGACAATCTCCAGCAACTCGTCGTGCTGCGCGGTCTCTTTCCACGGCAGTGCGATGTACAGCGGCAGGTCGAACACACGCATGGCGGCCAGATTGCTGTACACCCGCTTCTGGTAGAGGTAGCGCTCGTCCCACGGCCAGTTGCTGGGGGCGAACCCGGTGCCTGGGTCCAGCACGCAGCGGCTGCGCAGGCCGTAGCGGTCTGCGTCGCGAAGGCGGGCGTCGAAGAACTCGATGATCGCTTCCACGGGGTCGCGGTCCACCATCTCCATCGCGCGCGGGTTCGGCCCGCTGAGAAACGGCACGACGATGGGCACATCGAAATCGACGGCCACTTGCCACATCTCGTCGCTCTGCATGCCGTCGGCCGCGTTGATCACGGTGGCACCAGCCTGCAGCGCACGGCGCAGCACCTCCGGGCGCCAGGTGTCCACGCTCATCGGAACGCCCAGCTCGGCCAGTGCCGGCACCAGATCGCGAAGCCGCTCCCACTCGGCCTCCCACGGCACGACGGTGGCAGCATCGGTGCTGCCCTGGCCCCCAAGGTCCAGGCCATCGGCGCCATCGGCGATCAGCTGGTTTGCACGTGCAAGGGCTTGCTCGACGGTACCGACAATCGAGTCGGCATTCAGCGAGTCGGGGCTGGCATTGACCACTCCGTAGAGGAACATGCGGCTGGATGCTACGAGCCAGTTGGGTCGCAGCGATGAGTGGCGTGCGGACATTCGAAGTCGATGAGTGCGCTCTTGATCTCTTGATCGAAGCAAAGCAGGGCCGCACCGTCTCGGTGTGTATTCCTTGTCGCGACGAGGCCGCAACCATCGGACCGTTGGTGAACATGGTGCGCCACACGCTGATGCGGCGGATGCCGTTGGTCGACGAGTTGATCGTGCTGGACGACCGCAGTACCGATGACACCGCGCTGGTAGCGGCCAGTGCTGGTGCCACGGTGATTCCCATCGAAGAACTCCATCTGCTTCATGGTGTTGGCCACGGCAAGGGCAACGTGTTGTGGGCCAGCTTGGCCGCCAGTAAGGGCGACTTCGTGGTGTGGCTGGATGGCGATGTCACCAGCTTCGAGCCCAACTGGATTGCGAAACTGCTGGCGCCGATGATTGACGACGACTCGGTCGCTCTGGTCAAAGCAATCTTCCACCGCCCGACACAGATGGGCGGTGGCGGGCGCACGACGGAGCTGGTCACGCGGCCGCTGATGTCGCTGTACTACCCGCAGCTCACCGGGCTGCACCAACCGCTTGCGGGCGAGTACGCGGGCCGACGAGAGGTTCTAGAGCAGCTGCCATTCGTGCAGGGCTGGGGCGTCGAGATTGCGCTGCTGATTGACATCGCCGAGCGGTACGGCGCGGAAGCAATTGCGCAGGTCGACCTTGGTGTGCGCAAGCACCGCCACCGCAGCCTGCACGCGTTGTCGGTGCAGGCTGCCGAGGTGATGGCGACCATGTTGGGTCGAGTGCCCGGCGGGGCATTGTTGGAAGGGCTCGAGCACCACTTGCAGCGTGCCGACGGGTCGGATGTGCCGCTCAACCTCGCCGAGCGGCCGCCGCTGGCCAGCCTTGGGCGCTGAAGGCCACACCAGCGACAGTCGGGGCGTCGTTGCTGTCGGTGGCCAGCACCTGGACCTTCCCAGAAACCGTACGTAGCGTTCTGGGAAGGCCCAGTTCAGCCACCCAGTCCTTCAGTCACCCGGTCGGTCAGCCACCCAGCTCGGTCAGCCACCCAGCGCGGCGAGGGCTTTGCTGACTTTGGTGAGGCTGACTGCCCTGGCGGTGCCGAGTTGCTGAGCGAAGACGCTGACGCGCAGTTCCTCGAGCAGCCAACCAAGGTCGATGAACTCGGGCGTGATGTCGTCGCGGTCGGTTCGGCGCAGCAGCGCAACATAGCGAGCTTCGACGGCGGCCACATCGCGCAGCTTGGCCGCGTCGCGGTAAGGATCTTCGGGAAGCTTTGACAGTCGATGGTCGATGGCGCGGACGTAGCGCACGACATCGGCGAGGCGCGCGACGCCGGTGGCCGCTACGAACCCCGGCCGTA
>JAYVVY010000442.1:0-16835 GCA_043786575.1 Ilumatobacteraceae bacterium | reverse complement strand
CGTGCTGAAGTTGAGGGTTCCACCGAAACCCTCCGGATTCGTGCGAGACTGAGCGGCAGTGCTCAACTCACCCTTGCCCGGCGCCTCCATCCTCTGGTGGATCACCTCGGCTGAGCAGCCCATTTGCTGCCATCGAACCCCAGTAGGTATCTCAATGCCCGTCTACCAAACTCACCACGTTTTCTCATCTCGGAGGTCCTTCTGATGGCTGGCGCACCCCAGAACTATCTTGCTGTCATCAAGGTCATTGGCGTCGGTGGCGGTGGCGTCAACGCCGTCAACCGAATGATCGACGCGGGTCTGAAGGGCGTTGAGTTCATCGCCGTCAACACCGACGCGCAAGCGCTGTTGATGAGCGATGCCGACGTCAAGCTCGACATTGGCCGCGACCTCACCCGCGGCCTTGGCGCCGGTAGCGACCCCGATGTGGGTCGCAACGCAGCCGAGACGCATCGCGACGAAATCGAAGAAATGATCAAGGGCGCCGACATGGTGTTCATCACCGCTGGCGAGGGTGGCGGCACCGGTACCGGTGCGGCACCCATCATCGCCGAGGTCGCGCGCAGCATGAATGCGCTCACCATTGGCGTGGTCACTCGTCCGTTCAGCTTCGAAGGTCGCCGTCGCGCCGTCCAGGCCGACACCGGAGTGCAACGGCTGAAGGAGAAGGTCGACACGCTCATTGTCATTCCGAACGATCGGTTGCTGACGGTGGCCAACGAAAAGACCAGCGTGCTCAACGCATTCAAGATGGCCGACGAGGTGTTGCTGCAGGGTGTCTCGGGTATCACCAACCTGATCACCACGCCCGGCCTCATCAACACCGACTTCGCCGACGTGAAGATGATTCTGTCCAGCGCCGGCTCCGCTCTCATGGGCATTGGCCAGGCCAGCGGCGAGAACCGCGCGGTAACAGCCGCCAAGTCGGCTATCAGCAGCCCGCTGTTGGAGGCTGCCATCGACGGCGCGCGTGGCATCCTGCTCAACATCACTGGCCCGTCCAGCATGGGGCTGTTCGAGATGAACGCGGCGGCAGAGATCATCCACGGTGTCGCCCACCAAGACGCCAACATCATCTTCGGTACGGTCATTGACGACGAGATGGGCGACGAGGTCAAGGTCACTGTCATCGCTGCAGGCTTCGATCGTTGGGATGGTGGCAACACCGGTACGGCAACCCCCAGCTCCAGTGGTCGTCCGGGCATCAAGTCGGTCCCTGATGCAAAGCCCACCTCGACGTTGAAGGATCTGTTCGCGGATGATGGCGCGGACCCGCTCGACGGCGATGACGACTTCGACGTACCCTCCTTCCTCAAGTGATGTGACTCCGTTCGCGCTGTTGGTCGCAGAGCGTCTGGCGGCGGTCCACGACCGAATTGCGCGCGCTGGTGGCACCGGTGTGACGGTGCTGCCGGTGACGAAGACGCGTGGCATCGAGGCATGCCAGGCCGCGTATGCCGCCGGCTGCGCAGACGTTGGTGAGAACTACGCGCAGGAAGTCGTCGCCAAGTTTGGCGGCGTCGACCGTCCGTTTGGTGTGCACTTCATCGGCCAACTGCAGACCAACAAAGTGCGCCAACTCGCGCCCATCATCTCCGTGTACGAATCTGTCGATCGGCTGTCGCTCATCGCCGAGCTGGCGAAGCGGGTGCCGAACGCAATCGTGTTCATTCAGGTGGCGGCGTTGACCGAGCCCGGCAAGGGAGGGTGCGTTGTGGCCGAGGTGCCGGCGCTCGTTGCCGCTGCGCAGGAGGCTGGCCTGGCAGTGCGCGGGCTGATGACTGTCGGGCCTACCACCGGCGGACCTCAGGCCGCACGCGCGGGTTTCCGCGCGGTTCGTCAGCTGATGGACGGGTTGAGTTTGCAGGTCTGCTCGATGGGGATGACGAACGACCTTGAGGTTGCGGTGCAAGAGGGCTCTACGCAGGTACGCGTCGGAAGTGCGCTCTTCGGCGAGCGTCCACCCGCTGGCGTGCCCGTGCGGTAGCCTCGTCGATTGCAGGAGGACAGAAGATGGCGATGTGGAAGAAGGCAATGGATTACTTGGGTCTCGGGCCCGATGATTCCTACGACGAATACGACGTCGCGCCGGAACCCGAGCGGCCTCAGCGCGCCGCTCGTCAGCCACGCGACGAGCAGCCGCGCCAGCAGCGCGGATACGCCAACGACTACGAGCAAGAAGCTCCTGTTCGTTCGGTTCCAGCGAGGCCCAGTTTTCCCACCAGCACGGTCAACGACGGCGCCTCGCGCCGCCCGGTGCCAGCCAACGACGACTCTGCGGTGCAGCCGCGCCCTATCAACCCGCGCTCGGCACCGGCACCTCGCGTTGTCGCTGCAGCGGTTGGCGCAGACCCGTACACCGTGCGGCCGCGCCGCTTCGACTCTGCGCAGGAGATCGCCGACAAGTTCAAGGAGGGCCTGCCGGTCATCATGAATCTGGAGGCGGCCGACCGTGAGGTTTCTCGCCGGCTCATCGACTTTGCAAGCGGTCTGTGCTACGGCCTCAACGGCAGCATGGAGAAGGTAGCGACGGGCGTCTATCTGCTGAAGCCCATCGTTCGGGCAAACTCCTACGACGAATCGGGTTATGGCGCCTGATCGCTGCCGTGGGCGTCGTGTCAGCGCACAACGCGCCTAATATCGATTCATGGACATCAGCCCGCAGACGATTCGCAGTACCGGCTTCAAGACGGTCAAGAAGGGTTACGACCCCGACGAAGTTGAGTCGTTCCGCACGCAGGTCGCAGCTGCTGTCGAGACTGCACAGAACCAAGCCACCGCAATGGAGGCCCGCGCGCGTGCGGCAGTCGCCAAGCTGCAGGAGGTCTCGCAGCAGGTGGCGGGCAACCCTCGCGAGGCCGCCACAGCATCCAGCCATAGCGGCGACACGGACGTGATCAGCCGCACACTGTTGCTGGCTCAGCGCACCGCGGACACTGCCGTCATGGAGGCCCGCGCAGAGGCGGACGGCATCACCGCTCAGGCCCGCGAGGAAGCGTCGCGAGTGCTGGACAGTGCGCGCACAATGGCCAGCAAGACCGTCGACGATTCGCGACTCGAGGCCCGTCGCGCCGTCGAGGACGAGCGAGTGCGAGCCGAGAACGAAGTGCAGTCGCTGTTGGCCCGCCGCGACTTTCTACTGGGCGACGTCGACCACCTCGAGCAGTACCTTCAGTCCCAACGCGAGCGCCTGCGCGATGCTGCGGTGCAGTTGCAGGAGCTTGTTGACCGGGTGCCCGGCGGCTTGGGTGAGATGCGTCGGCCGCTGCTGTCTGCTTCGGCCGAACCGCTGCCGGCCGCGCTGCAGCCACTGGCGCCCGACAACGAGTTCGCACCCGCCGTCGCCGAGATGCAGCCAGCGGAGACCACGCCCGACGAGCCTGCGGCCGCATCCCCCGACGACGACCAGCATGATCCGGGCATCACCGACCTCAGTACGCTGGCGATGTCGGGTAACTCCGAGGCGCAGTCGAATGTGTGGCGCCTCCTTGATGAGGAAGTTGCCAGTACGCAGGCGTCGCTGGAACTTGATGATGTGACATCGGAGGTGCCGGTCACTTCGGCACCGGTCACGCTGACAGACCCGCACCGCATCGGTCGCGACGAACTTCGTTAACAACCGGGGCCGTGTCCCCGATGGCGGTAGAGTGGTGGAAGGGCGTTGACGAGGCCATCACCTCCGAGCCTTCGGAAGAACAGCGTGTCGGCCAGCGGTCGTCGCGCCCAGTAGAACCGGACGGGTTCAGCCCGATATCGCTGGTGTAGTTCGAGTGGTCACGGCCGAACCCCGGGTTCGAATCGAGGCAAGCAGGGTGGTACCGCGGGCCGGTCGGCTCGTCCCTGTGCAATCCAGCACAGGAGCCGCTCGTGACCTACCCCACCGTTCAATCGCAACCGTCGTTTCCCGCCATGGAGCGCGAAGTGCTCGCCTTCTGGGATGGCGACAAGACCTTCGAGGCGTCCGTTGACGCTCGCGACGGCGCGGACGAGTACGTGTTCTACGACGGCCCGCCGTTCGCGAACGGGCTTCCCCACTACGGCCACCTGCTGACGGGTTTCGTCAAGGATGCGGTGCCGCGCTACCAAACGATGCGCGGCAAACAGGTGCAGCGCCGCTTCGGCTGGGACTGCCACGGCCTTCCCGCCGAAGTGGTAGTCGAAAAGGAACTGGGTATCAGTGGCCACCCGGCCATCACCAAGTTCGGTGTCGACAAGTTCAACGATGCCTGCCGCACCAGCGTGCTGCGCTTCACCGACGACTGGCACCGCTACGTCACCCGTCAGGCGCGCTGGGTCGACTTCGAAAACGACTACAAGACGCTGGACACCTCCTACATGGAGAGCGTCATGTGGGCGTTCAAGACGCTGTGGGACAAGGGGCTGATCTACGAAGGCTTCCGTGTGCTGGCGTATTGCTGGCGCTGCGAGACGCCACTCAGCAACACCGAGACGCGCATGGACGACGTGTATCGCGACCGGCAGGACCCAGCTCTGACGGTGCAGTTCCAGCTGGACACTGGCGAGAAGATCCTTGCGTGGACCACCACACCCTGGACCCTGCCCAGCAACCTTGCGCTCGCTGTCGGTCCCGACATCGACTATGCCGTCATGGAAGAACTCTTCGATGGCGCCCCGCAGCGTTACATCCTCGCCGAGTCGCGGCTTGCGTCCTACGAGAAGGAATTGGCCGGTGCCACGCAGGTCGGCTCGCTGAAGGGCGCGGAGCTTGTGGGTCGTCGCTACACACCGCTGTTCGACTTCTTCGCCGACACGCCCAACGCGTTTCATGTGCTCGCCGCCGACTTCGTCAGCACCGAAGATGGCACCGGTGTCGTGCACCTGGCTCCGGGGTTCGGTGAGGATGACCAGAACGTCTGTAACGCCGTAGGCATCCCCACCATCTGCCCGATGGACGAGCATGGCCGCTACACCGCCGAGGTTGCACCGTGGGCGCACGTCCACGTATTCGACGCCAATCCGTTGGTGGTGAAGGAGCTGAAAGCCAGGGGAGTGGTGGTGCGCCACGACAGCTACCAGCACAGCTACCCGCACTGCTGGCGCTGCGCCGAGCCGCTGGTGTACCGCGCGATCAGCTCGTGGTTTGTACAGGTCACCGCCTTTCGCGACCGCATGGTCGAGCTGAACCAGCAGATCCGTTGGGTGCCCGAGCACATCAAGGAGGGCAGCTTTGGTAAGTGGCTGGCCAACGCTCGCGACTGGAGCATCAGCCGGAACCGATTCTGGGGATCGCCAATCCCGGTGTGGCGCAGCGACAACCCCGAGTACCCACGTCTCGACGTGTACGGCAGCATTGAGCAGATGCAGGCCGACTTCGGTGTCGAAGTCACCGACCTGCACCGCCCGTACGTCGATGATCTGGTGCGCCCCAACCCCGACGATCCAACCGGGCTCTCGATGATGCGCCGCGTCCCAGAAGTATTGGACTGCTGGTTTGAGAGCGGCAGCATGCCGTTTGCACAGGTGCACTATCCGTTCGAGAACTCGGAGTGGTTCGAAAGCCACTACCCGGGTGACTTCATCGTCGAGTACATCGGCCAGACCCGCGGCTGGTTCTACACGCTGCACGTGCTGGCGACGGCGCTGTTCGACCGGCCCAGCTTCAACACCTGTGTGAGCCACGGCATCGTGCTGGGCGACGACGGCCAGAAAATGTCCAAGAGCCTGCAGAACTATCCGGACCCGATGATGGTGTTCGATACCTATGGCAGCGACGCCATGCGTTGGTACCTCTTGGGTTCGCCCATCCTGCGCGGTACCGATCTCGTGGTCACCGAGGAGGGAATCCGCGACACGGTACGTCAGGTGATCCTGCCCATCTGGAACAGCTGGTACTTCCTGTCGCTCTATTCGAATGCGGCGGGCACGCAGGGCACATTCCGAACCGACAGCACCGATGTTCTTGATCGGTACATCCTTGCGAAGACTCATGACCTGGTGGGCACCCTCACGACGCTGCTCGACGAGTACGACCTATTCGCTGCGTGCGGCGCCGTGCGCAGCTTCCTCGATGCACTGACCAACTGGTACGTGCGGCGCAGCCGCGATCGTTTCTGGGCTGGCGACCAGGACGCCATCGACACGTTGCACACCGTGCTGGCGTTGCTGTGCCGGGCGCTGGCGCCGTTACTGCCGCTCACCACCGAAGCCGTCTATCGGGCGCTCACCGGCGAACGCAGCGTGCATCTGACTGACTGGCCGGACGCTGCCACGATTCCGGGCGACGCCGACTTGGTGGAATCGATGGACCTGGCTCGCGACGTGTGCAGCAGCACCTTGCGGCTGCGCAAGGCACACCAGCGTCGGGTGCGCCAGCCCCTGGCCTCGCTACGTGTTGCCGTCGCTGGCGCGCAACGACTGGAACCGTTCAGCGAATTGATCGCTGATGAGGTCAACGTGAAGTCCGTGGAGTTCACCGACGACGTCTCGTCGGTGGCCAGCTTCGACCTGCAGGTGGTGCCTTCGGCGCTGGGGCCGCGCCTGGGCAGCCAAGTGCAACAGGTCATCAAGGCGGTCAAGACCGGCGATTGGCAGCGAACTGATGCTGGTGTTGTAGCCGGCGGCGTAGCCCTGCTGGAGGGTGAGTACGCGCTGAAGATGGTGGTGCAGGGCGATGGCGCCAGCACCCCGCTGTCCAACGATGCAGGCATCGTCGTGCTCGACACCGCGCTCACGCCTGCGCTCGAAGCGGAAGGCATCACCCGCGACCTCGTTCGTCTCGTGCAACAGGCCCGCCGAGACGCCGGTCTCCAGGTGAGCGACCGCATCGCGCTCACGCTCGGGGTATCGGCCGCAATGCGCAGCCAGGTTGAGCCGTTCCAACACCTGCTGACCGACGCGACACTTGCCACCTCCTTGTCCTGGGCCGACGGGCAGCCCACCGCCGATCTCGATGGTGAGCCGATCCATGTCAACGTGGCTGTAGCGCCATAGATCGCCCCAGAAACGGCCTCTGACCGATAGCATCCCGGCCTGACGACCCGGACCACGGAGGTTCAACGCGATGGCGACTGCCAAGAAGGCACCCGCGAAGAAGGCCCCTGCCGCTGCCAAAGCACCGGCCACGGCTCCTGCCAAGAAGGCGGCTGCGCCGGCCAAGAAGGCCGCCCCAGCTCCGGTGAAAAAGGCTGTGCCGCCGGCCAAGAAGACTGCGCCGGCTCCTGTCAAGAAGAAGGCTGCTGCTCCGGCTTCTGTCAAGAAGGCTGCTGCTCCGGCTGCCAAGAAGGCTGCACCCGCCCCCGTGGCAAAGAAGCCGGCTGCCGCGGCCGCCTCGAAGAAGGCTGTAACGCCGGCGAAGAAGGCTGCGCCGTCCAAGGTCAACGCCGTGAAGGCAAAGCCGGTCAAGGCAACGCCCGCCACATCTGTTCCGGCGAAGGCCGCTCCCGTGAAGGCCGTTGCTGTGAAGGCCGTTACTGTGAAGACCGCTCCCGTGAAGGCCGTTACTGTGAAGGCCGTTACTGTGAAGACCGTTGCTGTGAAGGCCGCCACCGCCACTCCGGCTGTCGCGAAACCGGTGGCGAAGGCCGTGGCGAAGAAGGTCGGCCCGGTGGTGCCCGAGAAGGCTCCGGTTCGTGGTGTCACCAAGGAAGGCATCGCCTACACCAAGGACTTCGATGCCAAGTTCCTCACTGCCCAGCGTGCGCTGCTGTTGGAGGAGAAGGCATCGCTCATTGGCCAGGCAGTGCGGCTGGAAGACGAAGCGCTGGCGCTGATCACCGAGCAGGAAATGGGCGACGTGCAATTCGACGATGAGGGCGGCGAAGGCGACACGATGGTGGTCGAGCGCGAGCGCGATTTGGCCCTCAGCGCTCAGGCCCGCCAGACGGTTGCCGATATCGAGGCTGCACTTGAGCGCCTGATCGTCGGTACCTACGGGTATTCCATTGAATCCGGCCGGGCCATCTCTCGTGAGCGCCTCGAAGCAATTCCGTGGGCCACCGTGTTGGTGGAAGAAAAGGTCGGCGGGATCGGTCGTCGATGACCGACGATGTCCAGCCGATGCATCGGCTGCGGCTCACGATGGCGATTGCGCTGGCCGTGATCGCGATCGACCAATTGACCAAGCATTGGGCCGTCAACGCGCTGACGGATGAGCCGCCGCGCCACGTCATCTGGACGTTGCAATGGAACCTTTCCTTCAACAGCGGTATGGCCTTCTCCAAGGGCCAAGGCATCGGGCCAATCATTGGCCTGGTAGCAGTGATCGTCGTGGTCGTGATTTTGTTAGGGGTGCGTAAGAATTCGAGCCCGGTGGTCGCTATCGCCGCCGGGTTTGTTGTCGGCGGCGCGCTGGGCAACTTGGCCGATCGTTTGTTTCGTGGCGACGGTTGGTTGCATGGCTCGGTGGTCGATTTCATCGACTTCCAGTGGTTCCCGATTTTCAACGTGGCCGACATGGCGGTCAACGTCGGCGGCGTGATGTTCGTACTGTGGTCACTGTTCAGCAAGCAGGAGGCAGTGACGTGATCGAGGAGGAGATCCCGGCAGCGTTGGGAGGCGAGCGGCTTGATCGTCTCGTCTCGTTGATCACCGACTGCAGTCGCAGTGACGCGGCCGTGCTGGTGACGGCCGGCGGTGCATTCATCGATGGTGAAGTGCAGCACTCCGGCAAGATTCGTGTGCGTGAAGGCCAGGTAGTCCGCGTCGACCCGTCGTTTCTGCCCGTCACCCAACCGCCTGCTCCGGACGACACCGTCGTGTTCACGGTGGTGCACGCCGACGATCACCTGATCATCATCGACAAGCCGGCCGGGTTGGTCGTTCACCCTGGCGCCGGTAACCCCGACGGGACGTTGGTCAACGGGTTGCTCGCACGCTTTCCCGAGATTGCAGACGTCGGCGAAACACATCGTCCAGGCATCGTGCACAGGCTCGACGTCGGTACCTCTGGCCTGCTTGCGGTTGCTCGTACCCAGCGGGCGTATCACTCGCTGGTCGATGCGCTGGCCGCTCGCGACGTGGGACGTGTCTACCGCACCCTGGTCTGGGGCCACCTCGCCAACCCGGTGGGTGTGGTTGATGCCCCCATTGGGCGCGATCATCGCGACGCAATGCGAATGGCGGTCGTGGTTGATGGCAAGACCGCCCGTACTCGCTATCGCGTGCTGCAGGAGTACCGCCGGCCAACGGAGGCGTCCGCGCTGGAATGCCGGCTGGAGACCGGCCGCACCCATCAGATTCGCGTGCACCTGGCAGCGATCGGACACCCGGTGGTGGGCGACGGAACATACGGTGGCATTCGCTCGGGCATCATGCCCGCTCGTCCATTCCTGCATGCGGCCGCGCTGGAGTTGCTGCACCCCGTGACGGGTGAATCGCTGGAGTTCAGCTCACCCATGCCCGCTGACCTAGCCGATGTGGAAGCGGCACTCGGAACCTGAGAGCTACGACGGCAGCGGTATGAGCCCGGCTTCGACAAGCTTGTCCGGCCAGGGCGAGGTTCCACGGGCAGCATCGGCAACTGACTGCAGTGTGAACCCGTCAAGAATCAGCCGCATGTGCTCGCCGGCCGTCTTCCAGATTGCCAGCAACACACACTGACCCTCATGGTTGCACGCGCCGTCCTGATGGGGCTCGCCGAAGTCGCCGAGGCTGATAGGGCCGTCGACCGCGCTGAGAATCTCGCTGATGCGAATTTCTGCGGGCGGGCGAGCCAGCACATAGCCGCCCCCGACGCCACGCTTCGAGCGAACCAGGCCCGCACCCTTCAGTGCCAACAGGATCTGCTCCAAATACGGCTGGGGAATGGCAGTGCGCTCGGCGATATCGCGAACCGACGTCGGGCCCGGAACTGTGCCGTTGAGCGGGTCGCTGGGCGTGTCGCTCGGCATGGCGTGGAGCGCGAGCGAGAGCAACGCCCGACACGCATAGTCACCCTTGCTCGAAACACGCACGTCCTCATCGTAGGGCGTGCGTGGGGGCTTGCGGTAACTGCCTGAATGGCGCTGATGGGTCGCCAGGTGATGGACTGACGGCCGCGTGCCTCCTTTGCCCACACTCCCTCGCTACTCCGCCGGCAACGTGCGTGGAATCGTGCCGTCCCTCCTTGCGCCACGAGGGGCCAGGCCAGCGCCGTGGATGCCACATCCGGTGGGCACGGCACAGCAGGTGGTGCTGCTCGTTCTGGATGGCCTTGGCTGGGAGCAGTTGCAACAGCGACTGGCACTGGCCCCGAACTTGGCGGCCATGTTGGGTGGGCCGATCACCACGGTCGCGCCATCCACCACAGCGACTGCACTGACATCCATCACCACCGGCCTCACCCCTGGCGAGCACGGCATAGTCGGCTACCGGATGGAAGTGGCCGGCGAGATCCTCAATGTGCTGCGCTGGTCCACGGGGCACGGCGATGCGCGCCGCCAGATCGACCCCACCACCACGCAACCGTTCGCTCCCTTCATGGGCGACCGGGTGCCGGTGGTGAGCAAGGCGGAACTAGAGAATTCGGCGTTCACCGAGGCGCACCTGCGTGGGTCCGAACCAGCCGGGTGGCGCGCCCCGTCCAGCATTGCCGTGGTGGTGGGCAACCTCTTGCGCCGCGGTGACCGGGTGGTCTACGCCTACTACGACGGCATCGACAAGATTGCCCACGAGCGGGGCTTTGGGCCGTTCTACGACGCTGAGCTGCAATTCGTGGATGCGCTGGTCGGTGCCGTGCAGGCAGCACTGCCGGCCGGTGCTGTGCTGTTGGTGACCGCCGACCATGGCCAGGTGGATGTGGGGGAGCGGCTGGTGACACCGCACGCCGACGTGCTGCGACTGTGCCGGCAGCAGAGCGGCGAGGGGCGTTTCCGGTGGCTGCACGCTCGCCCCGGCGCTCAGGCCGAATTGCTGGCCGCGGCCACCGAGCATCATGGTGGTCAGGCATGGGTCCATAGCCGTGACGAGATCATCGGCGCCGGCTGGTTCGGCCCAACGGTCAGCCCGCCGGTCGCGGCTCGCTACGGAGACGTGGCCCTGGTGCCGCACGAACCGATCAGCTTTCACGACCCGGCAGATTCTGGTCCGTATCCTTTGGTCTGCCGGCACGGTTCGCTGACATCTGCTGAGATGCTGGTGCCGCTGTTGGCGGCGGTCGCCGACAGTCGTTAGCCAGCGCTTGTGAACAGCTAGCCGGAGAAGATGGAGCCAAAATGATCGACGAGATTTCGCAGCCCGAGGGCGGCCAGGTGCTGCAACTTGCGACGCCCCTGGCACCCGAAACGACGCCCGAACCCGAGCCGGTCACAGAGACAGTCACCGAGCCGGCAAAGGTGATGCGCATTGGCTCGATGGTCAAGCAGTTGCTGGAGGAAGCCCGTACCAGCCCGCTCGACGAAGCCAGCCGCGAGCGCATGGCGGAGATCTATGAGCGGTCGATTGTCGAGCTCGCCGAGGCGCTGTCGCCCGATCTGCAACAAGAACTCCACATGCTGGCCTTGCCCTTCAAGGACGGTGTCGTGCCCTCCGAGGGCGAGCTGAGGGTGGCGAAGGCGCAGCTGGTTGGCTGGCTGGAGGGGCTGTTTCACGGTATTCAGTTCAGCCTGATGGCGCAGCAGAACGTGGCCCGTCAGCAGCTCGAGCAGATGCGCCAGCTGCCACCCAGTGGCCCGGGCGGCGGTGCTGTTGGGCAGCCGGTCGAGGCCACCGAGCGGCCAGGCACGTATCTCTGAGTGCCGTCACTGCCCTGTTTGTAACGGCGGCAAACGCGGCTAAGGTCGTGCGAATCACAGCCGTGTAATCCGTTCTGCACCCAACGTTTCTCGAGGAGGTTTGCGCCCGTGGGCGACTCGTTCACCCACCTGCACGTCCACACCGAGTTCTCGATGTTGGACGGCGCAGCCCGCCTCGACGAACTGGTCGCGAAGGCCGTCCAAGATGGCCAGCCAGCGTTGGGAATCACCGACCACGGCAACATGTACGGCGTGCTCGACTTCTACAAGGAGTGCCGTAAACAGGGCGTCAAGCCCATCATCGGCACCGAGGCGTACATGGCGTACGACTCTCGTCACGAGCGGCCGTCGCGCCGCGGTCGCGTCGACGACTCGGGCGGCGATACAGAGGGTGGCAAGAAGCTCTACTACCACCTCACCTTGCTCGCCGAGACGAACCAGGGCTATCGCAACCTCATACAATTGGCCAGCCTTGCGTTCCTCGAGGGCTT
Source organism: Ilumatobacteraceae bacterium (assembly GCA_043786575.1). Taxonomy (GTDB): domain Bacteria; phylum Actinomycetota; class Acidimicrobiia; order Acidimicrobiales; family Ilumatobacteraceae; genus UBA668. Next base: position 4,675 of record JAYVVY010000442.1, on the reverse strand, counting down.
TTACTACAAGCCGCGAATGGATTGGGAGCTGCTGGAGAAATACTCCGAGGGGCTGATCGCCACCACCGGCTGCCTGGGCGGCCACGTGCTGCAGGCGTTGCTGCATGGCGACCAGAAGCTGGCGACGCAGCATGCGGGCCGCCTGCAGGAGATCTTCGGCAAGGACAACCTGTTCGTGGAGCTGCAGGACCACGGTTTGCAGGCGCAGCGCGACACGAACCCGCAGCTGATCGAGATCGCGCGCAAGATCGGTGCGCCGCTCATCGCCACCAACGACTCGCACTACGTCCATCGCGAGGACCACGAGTCGCACGGTGCGTTGCTGTGTGTGCAGACCGGTGCCCTGCTCAGCGACCCCAAGCGGTTCAAGTTTGAGGGCAGCGAGCACTACCTGAAGAACAGCAACGAGATGCGTCAACTGTTTCGCGACTTCCCCGAGGCCTGCGACAACACCCTGTGGATTGCAGAACGTGCCGATGTCACCATCGAGTTCGGCAAGCCGCTGCTGCCCAACTTCCCGTTGCCGGAAGGCTTCGATGACGACGCCGGTTACCTCGACCACCTTACGTGGGAGGGCGCCAAGCAACGGTGGGGTGAGGTGTTACCAGCCAGCGTGATCGAGCGCGTTGCGTACGAGTTGCAGGTCATCAAGAACATGGGCTTCGCGTCCTACTTCCTCATCGTCTGGGACCTCATCAAGCACGCCAAGGACGCGGGAATTCGCGTCGGCCCCGGTCGTGGGTCTGCCGCCGGGTGTGCCGTTGCATACAGCCTGCGCATCACCGACCTCGACCCCATCAAGTACGACTTACTGTTCGAGCGCTTCCTCAATCCGAGCCGCATCTCGATGCCCGACATCGACATGGACTTCGACTCGCGTTACCGCGACGAAATGATTCGGTATGCGGCGGAGAAGTACGGCCGCGATCACGTTGCGCAGATCATCACGTTCGGCACCATCAAGGCCCGCAACGCCGTCCGCGACGCGGCACGGGTGCTGGGCTACCCATACGGGATGGGCGACAAGGTCGCCAAGCTGATGCCGCCACTGGTGATGGGTCGCGACACGCCCCTGAAGTACTGCTTCGAAGAGAACCCGAAGTACAACGACGGGTTCAAGGCTGCAGCCGAGCTGCGTGCCACCGTCGAGGCGGACCCAGACGTGAAACGGGTCGTCGATGTCGCCAAGGGTCTCGAGGGCCTGAAACGCAGCGACGGAATTCATGCCGCGGCCGTGGTGATCACCAAAGACCCGCTCACCGATTACCTGCCGGTGCAGCGCAAACCGGTGGCCGGCCTGGACCCCAAAGACGCCCCCATCGTGACGCAGTACGAAATGCACGGCGTGGAGGAACTCGGGCTGCTGAAGATGGATTTCCTCGGCCTCCGCAACCTCGACGTCATCTCGGACACGGTGGCAATGGTGCGCGCCACCAAGGACCCCGAGTTCGACATCGACTCGGTGCACCTCGACGACCAAGCCGTCTTCGACCTGATGGCGCGCGGCGACACGATGGGCGTGTTCCAGCTGGAGTCACCCCCGATGCGCGCCCTGCTGAGGTCACTGGCACCTACCACGTTCGAAGACGTCTCTGCCGTGCTGGCGCTCTATCGGCCAGGGCCGATGAGCGTCAACATGCACTACGACTACGCCGACCGTAAGAACAACCGGCAGCCGGTGGAGTACTTCCACCCCGACGCGCAAGAAGTGCTGGGCGACACGTACGGCCTGATGATCTATCAGGAGAGCGTGATGCGCGTCGCGCAGAAGTTCGCCGGTTACTCGCTGGCCGAGGCCGACAACCTGCGCAAGGCGATGGGCAAGAAGAGCCGCGAGGTGATGGCAAAGGAGCGCAACAGCTTCGAAGACGGCTGCGTGCGGATGAACTACACCCGCGAGATGGGCGAGAAACTGTTCGACGTCATCGCCAAGTTCGCTGACTACGCCTTCAACAAGAGCCACACTTTTGGGTACGGCCTGGTCACGTACCAAACGGCGTTCCTGAAGGCCCACTATCCGGTGGAGTACATGGCATGCCTGCTCACCAGCGTGAAGAGCAACCTGGACAAGGCGGCGGTGTACCTCAGCGACGCGCGCGCCACTGGCGTCAAGGTGCTCACCCCCGACATCAATAGGTCAATCACCGACTTCGCGGCACTCATGCCCAACGAGGTACCCGTCGACGTGGTGCTGCCAGCAGGAAGCCCAGGGGCCATCACCTTTGGCCTCTCAGCCATTCGCAACGTCGGTGAGGGCCTGGTCGAGCTGCTGCTGCGCGAGCGCGACAAGAACGGTCCGTACGACTCGTTCCACGAGTACGCCGAGCGGGTGCCCGAGCCTGTACTCAACAAGCGCACGGTTGAGTCACTCATCAAGGCCGGCGCTTTCGATTCGCTCGGCCACCCGCGCAAGGGCCTCTTGATGGTTTTCGAGCAGATCATTGATGGCACCGTCGTGCGCCGTCGAGAGCGTGATCAGGGTGTGATGAGCCTCTTCGGGGATGTCGGCGACGACTCCGTCGGCGGTGGCTTCAGCGAACGGGTCAACATCCCTACCCTGGAGTTCGACAAGAGCGACCGGTTGAAGTTCGAGAAAGAGATGCTCGGTCTCTACATCAGCGACCACCCGCTGCTGGGCGTGGAGGCCGCGTTGCGCCGCAAGGTGGACTGCAGCGTCGCAGAGGCGGCCGAGAAGGACGACGGGGTGATGATCACATTGGGCGGGGTCATCACCAACCTGTCACGCAAGTTCACCAAGAAGGGCGACCAGATGGCCGTCTTCGTCCTGGAAGACCTCGACGCCGCAATCGAGGTCACCGTCTTCCCGCGTGTGCTCACCGAGCAAAGTCACAAGCTGATCGACGACGCGATCGTGACGGTGAAGGGGCGCATCGACCGTCGCGACGAAACCCGGGTGGGTTTCATGGCGCAGGACGTGCAGATTCTGGAAGGCCTCGATACCGGCAGCGCCGCGCCGCTCAGGCTGAGAGTGCCGGCCAGCTCTTTGACCGAGCTCAAAATCCACCAGATCCGCAAGATTCTGCGCGAACACCCTGGTGCTTCGCCCGTTTACCTGCACATCGGTCAGGGGAAGGTGCTGCGCCTCGCCGACGATTTCTGTGTTGATCTCGACCGTGTTGTGGGCGAATTGCGCATGGCCCTTGGCCACGATGCCGTCGTGCTGTAGAGGGTTCTGTGGGGCGAACTCACGCACTGGAGCAGGAATTGGCCCGAGTTGGTGGCAGAATAGTCAGCTCAGGTCACGCCTCGGTGTGTCGTGAATGTGGGGTACGAGTTCGACAGGAGCTTCCGGGCAATGCCAATCCAGGTGGTCACCAGGGATGCTGCAGCACTGAACGACGCCGACCTCGACGAAATGGCGTCGATGGGCGGAGCGTTCGATATCGGCATCCTCTCGAAGGCGAAAGAAGACTGGGTGCTCAGCACCGCGGCGCGCGTCGAGGGCAAGCTGCACGGCTTTGCGTTTGCCACGCTCGAGCGCATTGGCGGTACGCCGTGCGTGCTCGTCGGCTTGCTCAGCGTGAAGCGCTCGTCCAAGCGCGATCAGGTGTTGAAGGGCGTCATGCACGAGGCATTCCACCGTGCTCTGATGGCCTTCCCCGACGAAGACGTGGTCGTTGGCTCACGGTTTGCCTTGCCGGACGGGCTTGAGGCGTTCAAGCAGGTCGACGAACTGATTCCGCGCCCGGGCCACCGTGCGGTTGGCGAAGAGCGTGCATGGGGTCGTCGTCTGGCCAAGCGTTTCGGCGTCGATGGTCAGTACGACGAGCAGACCTTTGTCGTCAAGTCCAACGCGCATGGCTTTCTGGATCACGAGTCGCTGAAAGCAGACCGCATCAAGCCCGAGCTTGCTGCCCTGTTCGCCACTGTCTCGGCGAAGACCAGCGGGTCACTGGTCGTGCACGGCTGGATCATGGCCGAAGATCTCGTCAAGCTCGGCGCCCGCACGGCCTGACATGACCGACGATCGACTGTCGCCATTGGACGCGGTCATTCGTCGTCGGCGGATGACTCGCCGCTTCCAGGACACCCCGCTCGATCTGACGCTGGTCGACGAGATCGTCGATCTTGCTCGTCGCGCTCCATCGGCTGGTTACAGCCAGGGCGTGCACTTTCTTGTGCTGTCAGGCCCGGCCGCCATGTCGTTCTGGACGATCACCGGCGGTGACGACTGGTTCGATGACGAAATCCGTGCTGCGCCCGTGCTCATTTTGCCACTCGCCGACCCGGAGGCCTACACGTCGCGTTACTCCGAGGGCGACAAAGCCGGACACGGTTTGGAGGAAGCAGCCAACTGGGAAGTGCCCTTCTGGCTCACCGACGCAGCCATGGCCACGCAAAACCTGTTGCTGCTCGCCGAGGACCGCGGGCTCGGCGCGCTGTACTTCGGCATCTTCCGCAACGCCCGCCGGCTGCTCGACAAGCTGGGCGTGCCGGCCCATGTGCTGCAAGTGGGCGTGGTGGCGCTGGGCCTTCGAGCCACCGACGATCGGCAGTCGGGCTCCGCGCGTACCCGGTCGCGACGCGCTGTTGCCGATGTTGTTCACCACCAACGCTGGTGAGGTAACGCTGCTCCGGCTCGGTGCGGAACCCCACCCGCTGGCTAGGTTTGCGCGCAGCGACGATACACACTGGAGATGTTCGCAATGGCCAA
>JAYVVY010000441.1:0-8138 GCA_043786575.1 Ilumatobacteraceae bacterium | reverse complement strand
ACGCCGAGCAGGTCCTGACCCCTTGAGTCGATGATGTCGCCGACTTGCTGCCACGAAACGCCGTCGGTGGAGCGGTAGACGAGGGAGGCGCCGACGTAGGCGCCGTAACCAGAAGCACCCCCTTGGGTCGCGGGGTCGAGAATCGTGGTGGAAATGGTGACATAAAACGCACTGCCAGCGGTGAAGACTCGCACGTCGCCGCCGTTGCTGATCGCGTTGGCCGGTAGGGCGGGAAAGTCGACCTCGGAGAAGGTGGCGCCGTCGGTGCTGACGAATGCCCGCGGGGTGCGGCTGGCTTCCACTGATGCAGGGTCGATGCCCAGCTGGTCGAACGAAAGTAGATCGCTAACAGTCGGGATCGTGTCCTCCACGAACGCGGGTGCGGTGTCTGCGGGAGTGATGTTCGACGGAGATGTGTCAGCGGGCGCAGTGTCCGCGGGGGTGGGGACTGTGGCGCCTGCTGGAGTTGTCTCGGCGGGGATTGTGTCTCCCGCGGGGACCGTGGAAGCGGGGATCATGACTCCGCCCGTTCCTCCGCTGACGGTGGTCAGCGTCGGCTGACACTCCATTTCTCCGCAGGTTGGGTAGGTGATCTCGTAGGCCCCGTTGGCGGTGATGATGAGCTCGCGCCCCGACTGTTGTGCGTCCCACCAGACGGTTGGTTGTGCAACTGCTACCACGACGCCGTTTGCAGTTGCGAGGCCGCCGCTCATACCGACGCCGCCGACACCCTCCATCGCGGCAAGGCCACGAAGGTCGAGGGGCAGGACCTGCGGCTGCCAGGTGGCACCGCCGTCGGTGCTGACGTCTACGACTGCATCTCCTGCGCCGCCCTTGGGAATGGCGGCGGTGGCGGCGGCGGTGCCGAAGGCAAACAGTGTGCCGTTCTGCGAGGCAAGCCCGCGTTTCGAAACCTGCGGTTCGGTGAAGGTGCCGTCGGTCGCTGGCGACCAGCGAATGCCGTCGTCTGAGCGATACAGCATGGGCTGATAACTGCCATCAGTCGTGGGGCCGGGGGCGGTCGACCATGCAAAGTAGGGCGCCTCCTGGGTCGGGCCAATGCCCCACACCAGGCTGCTCACCGCTTCGGCGCTGCCGGGGGTGACAGCGTTCCAGACGAAGGCGGAATCGACTCGTTGCACGGGGTCGCCGGTCACTCCGGAGCTTGGACCGACGGCGGTGGTGGCAGTTGCGATTGTTTCGATCGGGGCGGGCTGACTGTCGGTGGAGGGCACTGCCGCTGGCCCGGTGGTGCGGCCGGGCGTGTTGCTCAGCCGTTGAACCGTGAGCACTCCGCCACCCAACAGCAGCACTGCTGAAGTGGTCGCCACGACTGCGCGGCGCCGATGCTGACGGTTGCTACCGCGGCGGCGGACGGCCGACACGCCGATGGTTGGAACGTCCAAGTCGGCGGTGGTGTCGTGCAGCATCTTCGAGACGCGGGAAGTCTGTTCGTCGAACTCGTTCATGACTGGTTCTCCTGAGGGTCGAGGTGGGCAAGTGAGGTGGCGAGGTGAGCGATGGCACGAGCGAGACGGCTCTTCACCGTGCCCGGCCGAATGTGCAGCAGCGTGGCGGTCTGCTGCTCGGAGTGGTTCAGTAGCAGCCGGCACACAACGACGGCGCGCTGGCCGGATGGCAGCTGCTGCAGCGCAGCGGTGACGCTGGGGTCCAGTGGTGCGGCATCGTGTTGCGTGTTGGGTTGTGCCAGCCATTGCGGTGGCCGGCGGCGCACGCGGCGCAGCACCGAGCGGCTCCAGTTGAGCCCAACGCGATACGCCCACCCGGTCGGACTGTCGAGAGTACTGACGCGTGCCCAATGTTGGAATGCCCGCGCCATGGCCTCATCGGTTGCCTCGGCTGCCAGCTCTACGTCGCCAAGTGTGAGCGCAAGGGCTCTGCCCAGCGGTGCCCGTTGAGATCGCCAAAAGTCTTCGAACGTCACACGGGTGGCCATCTCGAAACCGGAAGTGGTGTCGACATCGTCCGTTGCGGCGTGTCGAATGACGATCTCCATGCCATCAACACTCTTGGGTCCCGAATGCGGTTCCATCACGGCAATCGTTCCAGTAGATCCGCTGCTTGTGCCTGGCCGAGTGCAGCCGCCCGCTCCCACGCCTGGCGAGCACGATCTGTCTCGCCGGCTGCCGCTGCGGCCCTACCGAGCTGGAGCTGCCACCGACCGCGGTTCGGGTCGCGTTCGGCGAGCGTCGTCCAGGCCGCGACCGCGGCCCGGGTGTCGGTGGCCGCTCCAGTCTGCAGCGCCAGTTGTAGGAGGCTGCTCGCCCACAGGTCGACGGCGATCGGATCGTTGCTCGACCAGTCGCGAGCTGCGCCGGCGGCCTTCAATGCATCATCAGTGGCGGTCACCGTGTCGGCCGCCAGCAGCACTTGAACGGCGGTCATCCGATACGAGATTACGTCTGGCCGTAGCCGTGTGGCACGGGCGGCGATGGCTTGCGCCGTTGCGCTGTCGCCGGTCGCCGAAGCAACAACTGCGTCGCGCGCCAGCCGATTGGCGGCCACGTCGAACATCCCGGCGACCATCGCGAACAGACCGACCGCAGCAGCGAGTGCAGCCAGCGGCCGGGTGGCCCGTGGGGCCCGCGCCGCGGCCGGCTGGGTGGTGCCGGAACCAACGACGACGCCGGCCAGTAACCACGCAATCGGGTCCAGCTCGAACACCGGAAACAGCAGCAGTTGCGCGCTGAAGTAGGCCAGCACCGCGGCCGCCAGCCCGATGCGGGCCGGCCTCGCTACAGGCATTAGCCGCATAGCTCGGCGCCCGATCAGCAGTAGCAGCGCCGCAAACGCGAGGCCCGCGACCACGCCGCCGGCAAGCGAGACGTCGAGCAACGACGAGTGTGCCCGATCGGGCAGCACGCGATCGCGCGGGTAGGTTCGCTCGTAATCGGCGTCGACGCCTTCGCTGAACGCGATGCGATACCCCTCCGGCCCCACGCCGAGCAGCGGATGGTCAGCAACGACCGTGGCGGCGATGCGCCACTCATCGACGCGGCTGGTGGTGCCGGTACTTCGCTCCAGCACGCTCTCCACTCGCGGGAGCGCGATCACGATTCCGACGAGCACCACACCGAAGGCAGCCGCCAGTGGCCGGCGCACGCTTGGCACCTTCCACGCAACGACCACCCCTGCGACCAGCAGCCCCATCCATGCCGCGCGAGTACCGCTACCAATGACAGCAACCGAGCACAACATCGCGGCAAACATCGCCAGGGCGCGCCAGCCCAACTGTCCGTTGCGGTCGGCCGCCAGCGCGACAGTGGGAGGCAGCAGCAGGCAGATCGATGCACCGAGCAGCGCCGCCGAACCGAAGGGTCCAGACAGGCGATCGGTGGTTGCGGCCAGTGCTATCGGCGGGCCGAACGCCAGCTCCCATGCACACCACAGGCCGATGGCAAGTGCTGCCGCTGCGCAAGCCTTCACCAGAGCCGACTCGTGGCCGTGCAACTGCTGACCAGCACAGAACAGGCCGAAGCAGAGCACCCAGGTGAACAGCCCGAAGTGCCGCGTATCGGTCCCGACGAGTGCAATCCATACATCGCCGTTGATCAGACTGCTCAGCGTGAGAGCCGTCAGTAGCACCAGCCACAGCTGCAGCGTCCGGCCGTCGAGGGCTCGCACGGGTCGCCACATGTTGACGGCGATGACGGCAAGGCCAACGGCAGAAACGACCAGCCAACGCACTGGCCCGAACGGCCACAGCCCGGCAGGATCGACGGCGACGACCACCCCCACGACCAACACCCAAGCCGCCGTCACTCGATGCACGCAGTGAACACTCCGCGGCGGCGCGTTCGGTTCCATGGTGCTGACAGTAAGTTGCCAGGTGAGTGCGGCATAGCCTGCGGCATGCGCGACATTGCCCGCACCCTGTACGCCGACGAACACGAGCAGTTTCGCAGCGCCTTCCGTAGCTGGCTGGACAAGGAAGTCGTGCCGAACCACGAGCAGTACGAGCGCGACGGCATTACACCGCGCGAACTGTGGCTGGCCGCAGGTTCTCACGGCTTCCTGGGGCTCACAGTTCCCGAGCAATACGGTGGCGGCGGCACCGACGATTATCGGTTCGCGGCCGTCATGCAGGAAGAGGTCAGCTACACCGGGGTGATCGGCAGCGCCAACGGTTTCACGCTGCACAACGACATCGTGCTGCCGTACTTCATCGGTCTGTGCACCGACGAGCAGAAGGCGCGCTGGCTGCCGGGAATGGTCAGCGGTCAGTGCATCACTGCCATCGCCATGACCGAGCCGAACACCGGCAGCGACCTTGCCAACATTCGCACCACCGCCGTTCGTCACGGCGACACCTACGTGGTGAATGGCAGCAAGACGTTCATTACCAACGGGATCAACAGCGACGCTGTGATCGTGGCCGTGAAGACCGACCCCGAGGCAAAGCATCGCGGCATGAGCCTGCTCGTGATCGAGCGTGGCATGAAGGGCTTCGAGCGCGGCCGCAACCTGGACAAGCTGGGCATGCACGCGCAGGACACCGCCGAGCTGTTCTTCACCGACGTGGAAGTGCCAGTGGCCAACCTGCTGGGCGAGGAGGGCAAAGGCTTCTATTACCTCATGCTGAACCTCGCTCAAGAGCGGCTTGGAATGGCAGTCGGCGCGATGGGCGTGTGCCAGGCGGCGATGGATCAGACGCTGGCGTACACCAGAGAGCGCAAGGCCTTCGGGCAGCCAGTCGGCCAGTTTCAGCACAACAAGTTCCTGCTCGCCGAGCTCAGCACCGAAGTGCAGATCGGCCAGGTCTATGTCGACCGTTGTATTGAACTGCATTGCGCCGATCAGCTCTCGCCCGAGCAGGCCGCGGCCGCGAAGTTCTGGACGACGGAGCTGCAGAACAAGGTGGTCGATCGGTGCCTGCAGCTGCACGGCGGCTACGGCTACATGCTGGAGTATCCGATTGCTCGGGCGTGGGCGGACAGTCGCATCCAGACCATCTATGGCGGCACCAGCGAGATCATGCGCGAAATCGTCGGCCGCGCGATCACCGGCGGCTGAGAAGATTCCAGGGTGACTGCTTCACTTCACGCGCGCGACATCTCGCTGGCACTCGGCGCCCGCCACATTCTGGAGGGCGTCGATCTTGCCGTCGACCCCGGGCAGCGCGTCGGCCTGGTCGGCCCGAACGGCGTGGGCAAGTCGACACTGCTGCGGATTCTGTCTGGCTTGCTACAGCCTGATCGTGGTGAGGTCACGCTGGCTCCCGCAACGGCCAACGTCGGCTATCTGCCGCAAGAGCCGGAGCGTGCCGACGAGACGGTCCGTGCGCATCTTGAGCGGCGCACCGGCGTGGCCGCGGCGTCTGCGGCACTCGATGCGTCCACTGCGGGAATGGCTGCTGGCGACGCCGACGCTGGCGACGCGTACAGCGACGCGCTTGACCGGTGGCTGGCCTTGGGTGCCGCCGACTTCGACTCGCGGGTCGCCGAGGTGTGGGCAGACCTTGGTCTGCCCGAGCGGCTGCTGGATGAACGGTTGCCGGTGCTGTCCGGTGGCGAGGCGGCTCGAGTCGGGCTTGCCGCGCTCTTCCTGGCGCGCTTCGATGTGTTCCTGCTGGATGAGCCCACCAACGACCTCGACCTGGATGGGCTGGCTCGGTTGGAACGGTTCGTCACCGGGTTGAGTGCCGGCTGCGTGATCGTCAGCCATGACCGGACGTTCCTGGAACGCACCATCACGCACGTGGTGGAGATCGACGAGTTCACGCATGTCGTTGCTCGATACGCCGGTGGCTGGGAGGTGTACCTGCGCGAGCGCGACATTGCCCGTGCGCAGGCGCAACAGGCGTACGAGGACTACGACAGCAAGCGGTCATCGCTAGCCGGTCGTGCGCAGCGCGAACGTGAGTGGGCCACGCAGGGTGCCTCGAAGGCGAAGAAGAATCCCTCCGACGGCGATAAGCACATCAAGTCGTTCAAGATCAATCAGAGCGAGCAACTGGCGGGCAAGGCGGCGCGCACCGACAAGATGATGGAGCGGCTGGAAGTAGTGGAGGAGCCGCGTGAGGCGTGGCAACTGCGCATGCAGCTGGCCGAGGTCGAGCGCAGCGGCGACGTAGTCGCGCGGCTTCATCAGGCGGTGGTGCAGCGCGACTCGTTCACCCTCGGCCCGCTCGATCTGCAGATTGGCTACGGCGAACGCATTGTGATCGAAGGGCCCAACGGCAGCGGCAAGTCCACGTTGCTGGGCGCTCTACTCGGCGAGATTCCGTTGTCATCTGGCGAGCAATGGCGCGGCCCCGGCGTGGTCGTTGGCCGGCTGGAGCAGGCGCGTCAGCAGCTGACCGACCATCCAACGGTGGTCGCCGCCTTCATGGCCGTCACCGGCCTGTTGGTGCCCGAGGCGCGCACGCTGCTGGCGAAATTCGGCATCGGTGCCGAACACGTCAACCGCCCGGCGGCGTCGCTCTCTCCCGGCGAACGCACACGACTCGTGATGGCACTGCTCATGGCGAAGGGGTCGAACTGTCTGGTGCTCGACGAGCCCACCAACCACCTCGACATGCCCGCGATCGAGCAGTTGGAACAGGCGATGGAGACATTCGGCGGGACCGTGCTGCTGGTTAGCCACGACCGCTCGTTGTTGAGCACCGTGAGGCGCACGCGGACGATCGAACTGCGCAACGGCCAGCTGGTCAGCGACCGACCCAGCTGACCGACGCCGCGTCGATCAACCGATGCGTCTGCAGAGCAGGTGGCTGATGCCACTTGCGACGAGGTCACCGTGCTCGTTCCAGACCTGCTGGTGGCTGCCGATGAGGCCGTCACGCCCCACTGGACTCGTCCCCTGCAGGAGACACCATTCGTCGGAGGGGTTGAGGTGGTGGAACTCACACGAGACATCGATGCTGGGCGCGACCCACTCCTCGGTGCGATGGCGCCGGCCGATCGCTGGCCACGCGCCAAGGTCGACGAGGAGCAGCAGGCGCGCCGCTTGCGCCCATTCGTCAGCCGCGGGCGGTGAGGCGAAGCGCAACCATTCCTCGTACTGCGCCGGCCCAAGTTGGCGTTGCTCCCACGCGTCCGTCCCGAGCCAGGAAGTCGGGCGCTGCTCAAAGTTCTGCCAGAACATGTATCGATTCGGCGTCGACTTGGGGTCGGCCGCCATCCGTTCGGCAATGGTCGGAAGTTCCTGCCATGGCGGCACGGATGGCATTGGTGCGTCACCATGCTCGAGTCCGTCGATGCCCGTGTCGACGGCCCATACCATCGCAGCAAGAATTGACTTACCAAGCTGGTCGATTCGAATGTGCACGCTGGTGGCCTGCCGGGTAGCCCGCTGGATAGTGGTGGTCACCTCGATGGGGGTGTCGAACGACGCGACACCGAGGAAGTGAACGGTGGCGTTCGCCGGCCGCGCGCGCTGCGAAGTTTTGCAAGCAGCTCCGAGCGCAATCGCGGCCATGTAGCCGCCGTTCGGACCCCAGATCTCCCAGTCACGTGACAGCGTCGCCGAGAACCGGCCATCGTCCAACGGCGTGAGCGAAGTGTCGACCGCCAAGTCCCCCATGGATGGCGATCGTAGTTGGTGACCGGCTTCTGGTCGGCTCACATCAACACTCAGTGTCGATGCGAGCCGACCAGAAACGGACGTGCGAGCGTTCAGCTTCCCGCAGACACGACTCGGCGGCAGGCGAGAACGCCGAGCAGGGTGAGTGCGATGGCCAACGCGAAGTTGGTGCCGAGCGCGGCGTTGAGTGTGAAGGTGGTGCGGTCGGCGATAGCGACGGTGGCGCCACCGATGCCGCCCATCAGGGAGAAGCCGATGGCGTCGGCAAGCGTGACCTGGCTGCTGACCTCGCCCTCGCGTCCATCGACGGCGTACGACATCGCGGCCACGGTGGCCGGGTTGTAGAGCAACCCCATCCCGAGGCCGCCAACCGACCACGCCACGAACACGGCCCACAGTGGCCACCACGGCCACAGAACGGGTACCACCAACACAAGGCCGAGACCCAAGAGCAGAAAGCCCGTTCGCATTGCGGGAGCGGTGCGCGCCGGTGGGCGACGAGCGCGGATCCACTGGCCGCCTGTCCACGCCAGCGCGGCGCCGATGATGACGAAACCCTGTACTAGCGGGCTGGCGCCGTGGGTGCGGTCGGC
>JAYVVY010000440.1:0-4780 GCA_043786575.1 Ilumatobacteraceae bacterium | reverse complement strand
TCGGCCAGGGTTCGGCGCAGAGCTTGGTCCTTGACGACGGCAACCCTCCATGGCTGGCGATTGCCGCCCGATGGAGCGAATCGGGCATCGTCGAGGACGGCAACGACCATCGCGTCGTCAACCGGATCAGCGGTGAAGCCGCGCACTGCTCCCGTGGATCGAAGTGTCTCCAGCAAGTCCATGACCGGACTCTAGGCGTCCTCGAAACCGCTCTAGCCCGAAGAGGCCACGGCCAAGGTTCAGTCCGCGACGGCTCAGCCTTGGCCCTCGGCGACCTTCTTGCGCACGACGTTGAGGGCGCTGCCGGCCTTGAACCACTCGACCTGCTCGTCGCTGAAGGTGTGGACTCCTTGGAAGTCGATGGTGGTGCCATCGGGCTTCACGATCTGGCAGTGGATGTTCTTGCCGGGCACGGGCGGGAGGTCGAGCACGTTGATGCGGTCGTCCTCGCCGATGAGATCGTAGGTGGCCGGGTCGGCGAAGGTGAGTGGTACGAGGCCCTGCTTCTTGAGGTTGGTCTCGTGAATGCGAGCGAAGCTGCGAGTGATGATGACGACGCCGCCGCGGAAGCGCGGTTCCATCGCGGCATGCTCGCGTGACGAGCCTTCGCCGTAGTTGCGGTCGCCGATGGCGACCCAGCGCACGCCGGCCTCGCTGTACTTCTTCGCCAAGTTGGGGTAGGTGTCCTGGCTGCCATCGCGGAAGTCCTTGCCGACACCGACCGGGTACTCGCTGCCATCGGCCTGCGAGTAGGCGTTGACTGCACCGAGGAACAGGTTGCCAGAAATGTTCTCCAGGTGGCCGCGGAACTTCAACCACTTGCCGGCGGCCGAAATGTGGTCGGTGGTGCACTTGCCCTGTGCTTTCATCAGCACGGGAAGAGCGTGGTAGTCCTCGCCGTCCCAGGCCTTGAAGGCGGCGAGCAACTGCAGCCGGTCAGACGTGGGCGAGACCTCAACGTCGATGTCGCCGCCATCGGCGGGGGGAGCGATGAACGTGTCCTTGCCGGGGTCGTAACCCTGCGACGGCAGCACTTCGCCAACCGGTGCGTTCAGAGTCACTTCACTGCCGTCAGGGGCAGTGAGCGTGTCGACTGAGGGGTCGAAGTCGAGCTGACCCGACAGCGCGAGGGCCACCACAGTGTCGGGGGAGGTGACGAACGAGAGCGTGAGGGCTGAGCCGTCGTTGCGCTTCGGGAAGTTGCGGTTGAACGAGTTGACGATGGTGTTGGGCTTGTTGTTGGCCTCCACGGGGCGGTCCCATTGGCCGATGCAAGGGCCGCAGGCGTTGGCCAGCACGGTCGCCCCGATCGCTTCCAGATCGGCGATCAAGCCGTCGCGCTCGATGGTGGCGCGAATCTGCTCGCTGCCCGGCGAGACCAGCAGCGGCGTCTTCACCATCAAGCCGCGAGCCGATGCTTGGCGGGCGATGGAGGCGGCACGGGTGATGTCTTCGTACGAGCTGTTGGTGCAACTACCGATCAGAGCGGCACTGATGTCCAGCGGCCAGTCATTGGCACGGGCCTCGGCGCCGACAGCGGCACCGATGCGGTTTGCGCGGTCAGGGCTGTGGGGGCCGTTGATCAATGGCTTGAGAGTGTCGAGGTCGATTTCGATGATCTGGTCGTAGACCGCGCCGTCGTCTGGACGAAGGTGCTCTGCCACCTTGTCTGCGGCGTCGGCAATGGCCTCGCGGCCGGTTGCCTTGAGGTACTGCGCAAGGTTGTCGTCATAGCCGAACACGCTGCACGTGGCACCGATCTCGGCACCCATGTTGCAGATGGTGGCCTTGCCCGTTGCGCTGATGCTGTCGGCGCCCGAACCGTAGTACTCGACGATGGCCCCGGTGCCGCCCTCGACGGTGAGCACGCGAGCGACCTCGAGAATGACGTCCTTCGGTGACGACCAGCCCGAGAGTGTGCCGGTGAGTTTGACGCCTATGACCTTCGGCCAGCGCACGTTGAAGGGGAAGCCGGTCATCACGTCGACTGCGTCGGCGCCGCCAACACCAATGGCAACCATGCCCAGCCCGCCGGCGTTGGGGGTGTGGCTGTCGGTGCCGATCATCATGCCGCCGGGGAAGGCATAGTGCTCGAGCACGACCTGGTGGATGATGCCGCTGCCGGGGCCCCAGAAGCCGATGCCGTACTTGGCGCTGACGCTGCGCAGGAAGTCGTACACCTCTCGGTTGGTGTCGATGGCCACGCCGAGGTCGATCTTGGCGCCGACCTTGGCGGAGATGAGGTGGTCGCAGTGCACGGTGCTGGGCACCAGCGTGGTGGGCAGACCGGCAGTCATGAACTGCAACAGCGCCATCTGCGCGGTGGCGTCCTGCATGGCAACCCGGTCCGGGTGGAAGTCGTTGTAGGTGCCGCCGCGCTCGATGGCCTCGGTGGGGTCGTAGAGGTGGTTGAGCAGGATTTTTTCGGTCAGCGTGAGTTGGCGCCCGAAGCGCTGGCGCCCAGCGGCCACCCGCTCGGGAAGGGTGGCGTAGACACCTTCGACCAGTTCAATCGGTGTTCCAGCGGTAACAGTCATCACAAGTTCCCCTTGCATCGGCGGCCTATGTATACAAGCATAATACAAGTGAGCGAGCAACTCAAAGAATCTGATCGGCCCAATTGGGTCGCCATCGATCACGTGCAGCTGGCGATGCCGGTCGGCGGCGAGGCCGCCGCTCGCCATTTCTACGTGGATGTCCTCGGTTTTGTGGAGATGCCCAAGCCGCCAGTGCTGGCCACTCGTGGCGGTTGCTGGTTCGAGGCGGGTTCGGTGAAGCTGCACCTCGGCGCCGAGGCCGAATTCGTCGCCGCCCGCAAGGCGCACCCGGCCCTGCTGCTGCGTGGGTTGCGAGAGTTGGTTGCCTCGCAGCAGCTCGCAGCGGCCTGGAACGACGAGATCGTCGATACGGTCCGCTGTCACATCGACGATCCGTTCGGTAATCGGATCGAACTGATCGAGGCCTTGTAGATGAGTACCAATCCCACGACGTGGCAGGCGTCGGCAGCTGTGCGCACCGCCGATATCGGTGGCTGGACCGACACCTGGTTCGCGGGGGTTGGCGCGGTGTGCAACATCGCGATAGATCACCGGGCGCGGGTGACAATCATCCACGACGCAGATGCTTCGCCGGCGGTAGACCTCGCGCTTGCGATCACCGGCGAGCGTTACGTGTTCCATCCTCACGGTGCCCCCGGTCGGCACGCCATCATCGAGCATGCTGTCGCGGCGGCGATGCCCAGCGGTTCGGTCGAAATCACCATCGATGACAGCATCGAGCCGGGCTCCGGCCTTGGGACGTCGGCGGCAGTGATGGTTGCGTTGGTCGCCGCACTGCGGGCGTGCGGTGGGCATGCGCTGGACCCTGCAGACATTGCTGCCCGCGCCCATCGTTATGAGACGTCGACCGGCAAGCAGTCTGGAGTGCAGGACCATTGGGCGGCGGCGTTCGGTGGCATCAGCCTGCTGACGGTTGACTATCCCATGGCGGTTCGGACCGCAGTCCCGGTGTCGGAGGCGACCGCTGGCGAATTGGGGCGGCGTCTCCACACGGTGTATCTCGGCTCGCCGCACACCTCCTCGGCACTACACGACGAAGTGATTGCCCGGCTCGAGGCACAGCGCGCTCCGTGCCTTGATGACATGCGGGCAGCTGCGGTCGCCGCGGCCGCGGCGTTGACCGACGGTGACCTCGTTGCATATGGCGCTGCCCTCACGGCTCACCACCGTGCCGTACACAGCATGCACCCCGGTCTGATCGGCCGCGATGCAACCGAGTTGGTGGACCTCGCCCAACGCTTCGGTGCCGCCGGTTGGAAGGTCAACGGTGCCGGTGGTGAGGGTGGCTCAATGGTCGTGCTGGGACCATCAAATGAGGACGACGATGCAGCGTTGATCGATGCCATCGTGTCTCACAGCAGGTGGCGCCTGATTCCGGCCGCCCTCGGCGCGGACCGAGTGCGGGTGGAGCAGCAGTTCTCAGACTCGACACTCTCGCCAGTTGCGGAGCGTGTGCGATGAGAACCATTCGGTATCAAGAGATTGCCGATGAGCTGCGCGGTCGCCTGACAAGTGTCGGCGTCGGCCGGGTGTTGCCGAGCGAAAGCGAACTGTCCAAAGAATTCGGGGTCAGCCGAGTGACCATCCGGCGGGCGCTGGAGATTCTGCGCGACGAGGGGCTGGTCGATGCACGCCAGGGCTTTGGTTGGTACGTCGCCGGCGAACCGGTTCGTCAACACCTCGACGGCCTGGGCACCATCGAAGGCCAGCTTGAGCAGCGCGGCATTCGGCCCGAGCGACGGGTCATCGAGTTCGACTTTCGCGCGGCGCCGCCGCGGGTGGCCGCAGTACTGGGCACCGATCAGGTGTTGCGCGTGAAGCGCCTCAACTTGGCCGACGACACGCCGTTCGCGGTGGTCACCGTGTGGTGCCCCGCGGAACTGGGGCACCACCTCAGCCGTCGGGACGTGGAGCGTCATCCGTTCTACGAATTGTTGGGCGTGCCGTTGCGCGGCGCCACGCAGACCATCGGTGCGGACTCCGTCGATGGCGCCGATGCAGCGCTACTGGGGGTGCCAATTGCGAGTCCGGTACTGCGCTGCGAGCGAATCACCACCGACACCCATGGCCGCGCCGTCCTGATGAGCGAGCACGTGTTCCCGGCGCGCCGCACCGAGTTCGTGGTCGAACTTCCCCAAGCCGAACCCTCAGTGCTCCCCAGCGGCCTTCGCCTGGTTGAATAAGCGCCGCGAGCCCTCCGTTTGTGCACTTCTGCCCGGATT
>JAYVVY010000439.1:0-3652 GCA_043786575.1 Ilumatobacteraceae bacterium | reverse complement strand
CTGCGGTACCCGATGATCGACGACCGCAACTCGACCGATTCCAGCCACGCGGTCACCGACATGCGGGTGTGGAACCGTTCCGCAAACCTCGTTGGCTGGGGCGCGTACCTCGGCGATGCTGCTGGTTCCGCAGACGTGTCGCCGTACGCAGCGGCCGCTCGCGCCACCGACCTGTCAGGCCTGCCGCCGGCCATCGTCACCGTCGGCGAACTGGACATGTTCCTGGACGAGGACATTGAATACGCACGGCGGCTGCTTGGCGCTGGCGTCTCCACCGAGTTGCACGTCTACGGCAAATGCGTACACGGCTCAGATGCGTTGGTTCCCCACGCCGAGGCCTCCCAGCGGTGGAAGCGAGATGAGCTGGAGGCGCTCAATCGGGCGCTCAACGGCTAGATATCGCTAGGCGGGCAGGGCGACGATGGTGACGGTGCCGGCGTTGCCGTCGATGGTGATGGTGGCACCGTTGGGAATACGTTCGGTGGCGTCGACGACCGACGCAACACAGGGAACCCCGAGCTCGCGCGACACGATCATCGCGTGGCTGCCCATTGCGCCCACGTTGACGACGACGCCGCCCGCAGCAACGAACAGTGGCACCCACGACGGGTCTGTCTGTGGTGCAACAAGTATGTCGCCCGGTTCCAGCCCATCCGGGTCGGCAGCGTCGAGCACCACGCGGGCCCGCCCGGTGGCAACGCCGCCCGAACCAGCGGCACCGGTGAGTACGTCCCCCACCGCAGCCGCTGTCACGGGCTTGCCCCCGCGAGGGGTCATGTCTGACAATGCAGGAACCGAACCGTTGACGATGAACACAGGATCGCGGTCGAACAGCGTCTGGAACTGTTGCCAGCGAGCCCTGATGACAGCGCTCATCGTCTCGGGATGGAGGCGCAGTTGGTCGAGTTCAGCGTCGGTGACCATGAACACCTGCTCGACCTGATCGATGACACCGCGGTCGACCAGGCGCTGGCCGAACTCGCGCAGCGCAATGCGCATCTCGTTGATGACCGTGACCACGTTGGTCTTGGCTCGCTCGCGGCCGCTGAGGAACAGCTGCGCCGAACCCAGTGCTGCTTCGAAAAGCCCAGCCGTCTCCGGATCGGCTGCGATCTTCTCGCGAATGTCGGCTGCGATTCGATCGCGCTCGGCAACCGATGCTGCGTTGCGATTGACGGGGGCCTGGGCTGCTTCGGAGCGACGCATGAGATCGATGGCAGCCAGGGCGATTCGTGGCTTCACCTCCCATGACACGGCCAGCAGGTCGTATTCGTTTTGGGCGCGTCCACCGAAGTCGAAGAGGAACTGGTCGAACTGGGCAAGGAACTCGCGTGTTTCGGCGGTGTTCGCAGCGCGCAGCCGGTCCAGGACCTGGTCGGGACCAGCCCCGAATGCGGCAGATACGTCGGGTGATGCCGCGGCCAACCGGCCCAGCGCCCACATCGCATGCGATGGTGCCGCGGAGTCCACCTCGATGCCGGCGAGCAACCTGATGGAAAGGCTCTTGTCGCCGAGACCTTCACAGATCGCATCGAGCGCACCCGGGCCCAACGACGCGAGCGAGGAGACCCTCATTGCGTTCTCCATGGTGAGCTGCACCAACGGCACCATCGAACGTGCCCTTGCCAGCAGAGCGGCGTCGGTGAGCGAATGCAGGTCAGGCCGCTGCTCTCGCTGCGCCCGCGCGAGAACGCGGTCGGCATCGAGCTCGGGAAGCGAAGTGGCCGACATCGCCCAGCCCATCGACTCGCCAAGTCGCGCCTCATGTTCGGGGGACTGGTGCCACGGCTGCTCCTCGTACGGCGGCACGTCGTCGCGGTCGTCGAAGAACGCCTTGTCGATCATCTCCGGTGATGCACCGGGCATGCGGGCGCCCAGGACACGGGTGAGCGTGAGCGGGTTGTAGAGGTAGCCGCCGAACATCTTGAACAGCTCGGGCGAGTCGGGGTCTTCGAACTCGTGGTAGCTGAGGGCGCCGAGTGAGATGTACGCATTGCGCAGGCCCATCGACATTCCCTGGCGTGCGACAAGGTCTTGGCCGAGCGGGCTGAACGGCTCTGGCAACACGTCGGCGGCGTTGCCGCGCGTCCATGCCGGGAAGCGTTCGCCGAGCGACGAATCACCCATCCATTTGCTGTCGTCGTGTGTCGTGCTCATGGCTGACGGGAGTCCTTTTCGCGGTAGTCATTGAATGTTGCGTCGCGTGCACTGAGCGCCTGCGAGACGCCCACCTCCGCGAACGACTTGAGGTACTCGATGGAGGGTGGCTGGTGGAAGCCCAGCGCCTGAATGTCGGCGGTTGCTCGAATGCCAGCGCGGATTCCCATCGCCTCCATGGCGCGGTGCGCCGAGCGCTTGTTGAGCGCGAGCAGTTCCACCGGAATCTTGGCGACGCGTTCGGCGACGGCAAGCACGGCGGCGTCGAGCTCGTGGGCAGGGTGTGCTCGGTTGGCCATACCCGCTGCCACTGCCTCGGTGCCGCTCATCGCGTCGCCAGTGAGCAGTGCCTCCATGCCGCGCCGCAGGCCCATCAGCCAGGTCTGCCACTGCATGTCGGGTGGCGACATCAACCGCACTGGCGGGTAACCGATCTGCGCGTCCTCGGCGACGTACACCAGGTCGCAGGCGGCGGCCAGTTCGGTGCCGCCGGCCAGGCACCAGCCGTGTACCTGGCCGATGATGGGCGTGGACATGTCCCACATCTCGAACCAGTTGTTGACGACATGACGGCTCCACCAGCCGTCGGCCTTCGCAATGGCCCGTTCAACGTCGGTGTTGGGCGAGCCGAGGTCGTAGCCGGCAGAGAAACATGGGCCGGCGCCACGGATCACGATCACCGAAATGTTGCGATCGCGATCAGCTCTGCGGAGCTCGTCGAACAGGGCACCGCGCAACGCGTCGTTGAGTGCGTTGCGTTTCGCTGGCCGATTCATCGTGAGGCGCCGGACACGTGGCAGGGGTTCGTCGACGAGGAGAACGGCGTCGGTTGCGTCGTCGGGCATCCGCAGATCATGGCATGTCCCGGACCCGCGTTTATTACGCGCCGTTCAGTAATGTTCGCTCATGCGTGTCGCGGTCGTCACCAAGGGTCACCCGTTCGACGCGCCGGCGTTCTTTGCAGTGTTCGACTCCATCGAGGGAATCGAATGGACACATGTCGAACACCCCGAGGCGTTGGCGCTGGTCGAGCCGGCACGTGCGGCCCAGTTCGACGTCTTCGTCATGTACGACATGCCGGGCATTGCGTTCACCAGAGGCGAGCCGCCTGTGGAATTCGCCCAGCCGCCGGCTGGGTACATCGCGGCGTTCAAGGCGCTGCTTGCCGAGGGCAAGGGCATGGTGTTTCTCCATCACGCCATCGCTGGTTGGCCGGCGTGGGAGGAGTACGCACACATCATCGGCGGCCGCTTCCACTATCAGCCGGCCGCGCTCGCTGGCGTTGCGTACCCGGACTCGGGTTACCGGCACGACGTGACGCACACGGTCGAAGTCATCGACCCGAGTCATCCCATCTGCGCGGGCATCGCACCCACCTTCTCCATCACCGACGAGGTCTACCTCTACCCGGTGCTGGACGACGTGCAGCCACTGATGCGCAGCACGTTCGACTTCGTCGACACCAACTTCTACTCCGCCGACCGAGCCATTCGCG
>JAYVVY010000438.1:0-5874 GCA_043786575.1 Ilumatobacteraceae bacterium | reverse complement strand
CGCATCGGCACGTTGCCCAACTTCGCCTTCGTCTGCCCTTCGAACTGCGGCTCGCGCAGCTTGACCGAGATGATGGCGGTGATGCCCTCGCGAATGTCCTCGCCGAGCAGGTTGTCGTCCTTTTCCTTCAGTAGGTTCTTCGAGCGCGCGTACTTGTTGACCACGCTGGTGAGCGCCGTCTTGAAGCCCTCCACGTGCATGCCGCCCTCAATGGTGGAAATGCCGTTGGCGTAGCCATGAATGCCCTCGTAGTAGCCGGTGTTCCACTGGATGGCGATATCCAGCGTCTGGCCGCCCTCCGTGTCTTCGTCCTCGAAGTGAGCAACCTTGCTGAACAGCGCTTCCTTGCTCTGATTGAGGTGCTTGACGAAGTCGACAATGCCGCCCTTGTACTGGAACGTCACGTCTTGCTCGCGCTCAGGGCGCTCGTCGCGGAAGATGATCTCCAGGCCCTTGTTCAGGAAAGCCATCGTCTGCAGACGCTCGAGGACGGTACGGGACACGAACTCGGTGCCTTCGGCAATGAACACGGTGGGGTCCGGCCAAAAACTGACAGAGCTACCGGTGGTGCGACCGCGTAACGGAGTAGGCCCGATGTCGGCGATCTTGCCCTGCGGCTTGCCACCCTGTGCGTACTCCTGCTGGTAACGACGGCCGCCCTTGTCGACCTCGAGGAGCAACCGCTCGCTGAGCGCGTTGACCACACTGACACCCACGCCGTGGAGACCGCCGGAGACCTTGTAGCCCTCGCCGCCGAACTTGCCGCCTGCGTGGAGCACGGTGAGTACTACCTCTGCCGCGCTTTTACCCTTGTGTGGGCCCGACGGGTACGGATCGACCGGGAAACCGCGCCCGTTGTCTTCCACGCGGCACCCGCCGTCGGCAAGCAGCGTGACGTTGATCTTCGTCGCGAAGCCCGCCATCGCCTCGTCGACCGCGTTGTCCACGACCTCCCAAATGAGGTGGTGGAGACCCGCCAAACCGGTGGAGCCGATGTACATTCCAGGGCGTTTTCTGACCGGGTCGAGACCCTCCAGTACCTGGATGTCTTTGGCGCTGTAACTAGCGCTGGCTTGATTGGTGTCAGACGACACGCGCACCTCGATCGTTTCAGGAGAATACAGGCATTGACCTGCGATGATGTAGGCGACACATAGGCTGGCTCCCTGCGCTGCAGCCGTCGTCGCGAGACGGCCACAGTCTACCTGAGGGGTGTCACAAAGAGGGGGAGGGTGGGCAGTCGCGCGCAGCGTCGAACGGTCGGCCGGCGACGCAAATTCACGCACGGAAGACCCACCGCATCGACACCTCAGTTGCCCGTCTGGAGCCGACGTCAACACTGCGCTACGAGGCATCCGGCGGCGGGCTCTCCTAGCGTGCGACGCGAACTTCGATGCGCTCGATTGTCGCCCCAGCCACTTCCAACAGACGGGTCCGCACGGTGGCTTCCAAGAACCTGAGCTGTGTCGCCCACGCCGGGTCGTCGACCTTGACCACCAGCGTGGTGCCGTCGAGCTTCACCGGCTGTACGTGGAGCGCTACCGCAGCCCCAACCGCTTCTTCCCATCGGCCGAACACCCCGCCCATCACCGCGGCGGGCGCGGCAGCCGGGCCGGTTTCGGGCCGCAACGAACGAACTACCTGATGCAGGCTGTCGCCCAACCGGATTGGTTCGTCACGAGCCACGCTTCACTCTGCCACCTCATTGACCACAACAGCACCAGATTCGATTCGGATGATTGCATCCGGATGCGCGGCTTTCGGCAACACGCTGGCCGTAGTCAGCACCACCTGGCCCGGTGGAAGGTGCAGCAGCAGGGCAGCAGAGCGACGCGGGTCCAGCTCGCTGAGCACATCGTCCAGCACCAAGACCGGGCTACTGCCGGCCTTCTCCGCGACCATTCTGTGCCCGGCTAAACGCAACGCCAGCGCCAACGTGCGCTGCTCGCCCTGGGACGCGTGCGTTCGCGCTGGCAGACCGCCGATGAACAGATCGACGTCATCACGGTGGGGGCCGGTGGTGCTCACGCCTCGGCGGACATCGTCCGTACGTGCATCTGCGAGCGCCGTCACAAGGCCTCGTTGGCGCCACAACGGCTCGTAGCGGAGATCGACGACACTCGGCCGGTCGGCGAGCTGCTCGTACGCCTCCGTGACCATTGGCGCCAGTCGTGCAATCAGTACCGCCCGCGCGTGGCCGAACTGATCGCCAACCTGCGCGAACTTCGCGTCCCAGACGTCGAGTGAGATTTCCAAGTCGTCGTTCAGCCGCCCGCCCGCCGCCTTCAACAGGGTGTTGCGCTGCTTCACGATGCGGTCCAGTTCAAGTCGCAGCGCGTCGTACTTCAAGGCCAACGAGACCAGCGTGTCGTCCATAAACCGACGACGTTCTTGGGGCCCGCCCTTGATCAGCTCCAGGTCGTCGGGGGAGAACACGGTCACGCGCATAACGCCCAGCAACTCGCGGGACCGACCGAGCTTCTGCTTGTTCACCTGCACACGGTTGCGGCCATGTCGCGAGAGTTCCAACTCCACCAGGACTTCGCGACCGTCGGGATGCAGAACTGTCGCCCGCACTACCGCCGTCTCGGCACCGACGCGGATCAGCGCGTCGGTGGGTGCCCCACGGAAGCTGTCCAGCGACGCCAGGAACGCCAGCGCCTCGGCCAGATTTGTTTTGCCTTGCCCATTGAGGCCGACAACGGCCGTGATGCCGTGGTGGAACTCGAACGAGGCTTCCGTGTAGTTGCGAAAGTCGACGAGTTCCAGCCGAGTGACGATCATGCCAGGTCGTTCACTACTACAGCGACGTTCAGAAGGACCGTTTTAGGGCACCCGAACCGGCATGAGCAGGTACAGGTAGTCGTCGATGCCCACACCGCGCACGACGGCGGGCTTGAGACCGTCGAGCGTGGAGAGCGTGATGGAGTCGCCGATGCACGCCTCGACGCCAGCTGCGAAGTAGTCCGGGTTGAACGCCACGGTCAGCTCGCTGCCCACGTACACGCAATCCAGTTCCTCGCTGGCGTTACCAACATCTTGTGTGATTGCCGTCAGGCGAAGTGTGTCGCCGCCCATTTGCAGGCGAACCGGGGTGGCGTCCTTCGCGAGAATTTTTACGCGGCGGATGGCCTCGAGTAGCGGTTCGCGCTCGACGGTCAGTGTGTTGGGGTGCGACGGCGGGATCAGCTGTCGGTAGTTCGGAAACTCGCCTTCGATCAGACGCGTGGTGAGACGGGTGGTGCCAACTTCAAACGTGGCGTCACGATCGCCGAGCCGCATCGTGACTTCGTCGCCGCCACCAACCAGTCGCTGCAGTTCAGTGAGCGCTCGGCCAGGGATGAGCACCTTCTGGTCAGCTGCCAGCACCTGTTGGCCAACGAGGTCGCGGACCGCGAGACGGTACGAGTCGGTGGCAACCATGCGCAGCCCGTCACCCTCGGCCGTCATCATCACGCCCGTGAGAATCGGACGAGCTTCGTCAGTACTGGCTGCCCGCACGACCTGGCGTAGTGCATCGCCAAACGCAGCGGCGGGCAACGTGACCGATGTGTTCACCGGCGAGGCCAACTTCGGATAGTCGTCGAAGCTGAGCGGGCGCACCGTGAAATTCGAGCGACCGTTGCTGATGGTGACGTCGTCGCCCTCGGCCACCACATCAACTTTGCCCTGACCCAACGAGCGCACAATGTCGGCTGCCAAACGTGCCGGCAGCACTACCCCGCCGTCGCCGTCGCCACCGACTTCGATGGACAACTGAATCGTCAGGTCGAGGTCGGTACCAGTGACTGACAACTGATTGCCAGTGAGTTCAAGGCGCAAGCCGGAGAGCACCGGCAGGGCGCCGGTTCGGCCAGTGGCAGCACGGCCGGCGGTGGCCAGAGCTTCGGCCAGAGCTTCACGTTCACAACGGAACTTCACGGCGTTCCCTTTCGCGTCAGAGGGTGATGTACAGAGGTAATAGAGGTAATAAGGGCTGTGGATTGTGCACAACCCCGTGTTTGCCCAGCGTAGGTGGCAGAACTGTGTGCACAGCGGTTTCCCCACGCGTACACAGATGAAAAACCACTCTGGTGTAGTTCGGTGGACAACTTCGGGTTGTCCCCGGAAACGCGAGTGGTCACCCACAGGTCACCCACAGGGCTGCGCGCTCCTTCTGCGAGCAGGATCATGCTTTTTTCAACCGTTGGATGAGGTCGGTGACTTGATCGTAGATCTGCTTGCGTTCCTTCATCAGCCGCTGGATCTTGTCCACGGCATGGATGACGGTGGTGTGGTCGCGGCCGCCGAACAAGCGAGCGATGGCCGGGTAGCTGAGGTCCGTGAGCTCGCGGAATACGTACATGGCGGTCTGGCGAGCGGTGACCAGTGGTCGCTGGCGACTCTTGCCGCGCAAGGACTCGACGCTGTAGCCGAGGATGACCGCAATCTCGTTGAGCAACTCCTCGTCGGTGCGTGGCTTCACGTAGGAGCCGGTCATCAGGTCGCTGAGCAGGCCTTCGGCCATATGGGTGCTGATGGGTACTGCATTGAGGCTGGCGTAGGCCGTGACGCGAATGAGCGCACCTTCCAGTTCACGAATGTTGGTGGTGATGCGCGAGGCAATGAACTCCAGCGTCTCGGCCGGCACCGGGCTGTGGTCGCGCTCGGCCTTGTTGCGTAAGATAGCCAGCCGCGTTTCCAGGTCTGGTGGCTGAATGTCGGTGATGAGGCCCCACTTGAAGCGGCCACGCAGTCGCTCTTCCAAGGTGGGGATCGCGTCGGGCATCCGGTCGCTGGAGATCACGATCTGTTTGTTGGCGCCGTGCAAGGAGTTGAACGTATGGAAGAACTCCTCCTGGAGCCCCTCCTTGCCTTCCATGAATTGGATGTCGTCAATCAGCAGCACGTCGATGTCGCGGTAACGGCGCTTGAAGTTGGCGGTGGTGTTGGTACGAATCGCGTCGACGTACTCGTTGAGAAACGTCTCGGTGCTGACATACCGCACCACGTCGTGCTGGTAGTGGTTGTGCACGTAATGGCCAATGGCGTGCAGTAGGTGGGTCTTACCCAAGCCAGCGGAGCCGTAGATGAAGAGCGGGTTGTAGCTGCGGCCGGGTGTCTCTGCCACGCGCAGCGCGGCGGCCAATGCAAACTGATTGCTGGCGCCCTTCACGAACGTCTCGAACGTGTAGCGAGGGTTCATGCCGCCGGTGTCGGCCATGTTGATGGTGCTACTGCTACCCGACGGCACATCGTTATGGCTGCTGGAACTGCTGTGGCCGCTTCCCTCGCGGCCGCTGGGTTCGGGAGTCCATTCTGGCTGCGGCTCGGTATCGGCCAACTGCACCTCGATGACAAACTGCAGGTTGCTGGCGCCGATTTCCTCGAGGGCATCCCTCACCAGCGGAAGGTAGCGAGACAGAATGCGGTCGCGTGAGTGTGCGTTTGGGGCACTGACGCGCAGCATTGATGCATCACTGTCCAGGGCAACGACATCTTGGAAGGTGGAGAACCATACGGCCTCCGACACCTGTGCGCGAAGTAGTTGCGCGACGGCTGTCCACAGCTGCTCATGGTCGCTCACCTGCGCCTCCTTCTCATTGATCGGTCACCGTCCACATGTTTGTCCACATCATGTGGAAAAGTCAAAGAACAGAGTTGGGCACGCTAGCAGGCGCGCGCCATCACCCGTGACGCCGACTTCTTCCTGTCTGTTCGGTTGCCGCGATGCCGCGCGCGGCCGTAGTCTTGTGACTTGGTCATTGGCGTGGCTGGTGTAGTGCGGCGCGCCAGGGCAACTTTCGACTTGCTGAACCGCCACCGCAGGGTGGCTCGAGGAGAGCTGCGTGAAGCGCACATTCCAACCCAATAATCGTCGTCGTGCCAAGAAGC
>JAYVVY010000437.1:0-14611 GCA_043786575.1 Ilumatobacteraceae bacterium | reverse complement strand
AGAGTTGCTGGCCAGTGAATGGCCGCCAGTTCGTCGCCCTGGCGCCAGGTACGAACACCGTCGACCTCGTCGCGACCCTGCTGCGAGCTGGCCACTTGATCGAGGCGTTCGTCGCTTCCGAGCTGGTCGTATGGGGCGCTGGTCGCCGACGCGGGCGGCGCGACGAAGATCGGGGCGATCGGCACCACACTGCTGCGTCGCCACCACACCGAGCCGAAGGTGCCTGCTGTCGAGCGCCGCACCTCGACCTCTTCGTACACACCGCGTTGTGGTGCCGTGCCGATGAGTCGGTTCTCTCCTCGACGCACCCAGCCGCTCGCGACGAGCTGCTCATCAAGTCGTAGCTCTACAAACACCTGGCGGGTGGCGGCATTGTGGAGGTGCCACTCCATTTCGGCGCCGGTTTCTGCGAGCTTCGGTGCAGTCACCAATGGCTCTGCGGAGGTGCGAACCGACCACCACCCGTCGAGCGCGCTGGCCACGAAAGCAACCAGGCCGACGGCCAGCAAGATCACTACCGCTGCCGCTCCGGTGAGCAGGGCGATCATGGCCGCGATTCCCCACGCAATGCCCAGCGCTGCTGCGCCGCGCGCCAGGCCCGCCAGTCGGTTCAACGGCGTGGCGCCTGCACCGTGGCCACGCACTGTGCAACGCACTCCGCGGCGGCACTTGCGGTCGATGACCGATCCTGCCCGACGAGTACCAGACGGTGCGCCAGTGTGCTGTGTGCTGCACGAGCAACGTCGTGGGGTGCGACAAAGTCGCGTCCGTCCATCACCGCAAAGGCTTTCGCGAGTGAGATCATCGCCACACCGCCACGTGTCGATGCGCCCAGTCGTACACGCGGATGCACTCTGGTTGCGTGCAGAATACCGACGGCGTATGAGGCGACCGCATCCGCGAGGTGCACCTGCTGCACCTGTGCGCGGCAGGCGGCCAGTTCGTCCATCGTCGCGACTCGCGTCACGCTGCTCAGGCGAGCGCGACCGCGCCGGCCTGTCAGCACTTCTACCTCTTCCTCAGCGCTCGCCCGGCCAAGGCTGATCGCAGCCATGAAGCGGTCGGTCACACCTTCGGTGAGTGGGTACGTGCCGGCCATCTCCACGGGGTTCTGAGTCGCAATCACGATGAACGGGTCTGGCACCGGATGGGTGACGCCATCGACCGTGACGTGTCCCTCCTCCATCACTTCCAGCAGTGCTGATTGGGTGCGCGGGTTGGCACGGTTGAGCTCGTCGAACAGAACGACGTTGGCGAAGACAGGGCCGGGGCGAAAGTGCAGTCCGAAGCCGTCAGCATTCGGTGCCAGCGAGCCAACGACATCGGCCGGCAGCAGATCGGCTGTGCCCTGAACCCTGGCGAACGTGCCACCTAGGGAGGCAGCGATGGTCTGCGCCAGCAGCGTCTTGCCGACGCCAGGAATGTCCTCCGCCAGCAGGTGACCACCCGCAAGCACGCAGGCGGTGGCGACTTCGATTTGTTCGTGACGGCCCGCAAGAACAGAACTGATGCTGGTCACCATTGCCGCGGCCAGCGAGTTCGGATCGAAGGGCGCGGGTGTGCGATCGGAGCCCAATGTAGATGTCATGCCAACGTTCATCGGCTGCTGTGGTGCCCACCTCAAGCGCGAGAGTGATGGTTGAGTAGTAGCTTCCACAAGATGTCGCGGGGACGCCACCAGTCGGGGAGGTTTGTCGCCCGAGCATCGATGGTGGTGACGTCACTTGCGGCGCTGCTCGTTGCGTGCGGCGAGCCGAGCAAGCAGCCGGCAACCCGCGTGGTCACTGTGTTTGGCACCGCGACGGATCGAGACGTCGACGCCTTTACGGCTGCGATGGCAGCCTTCGAACGCAGCTCGGGTATCGATGTGCGCTACGTCGGTTCTTCGAACTTCGAAGCCGACCTGCTGGAGCGAGTGCGGCGCGGCGACCCGCCCGATCTTGCACTGTTGCCGCAGCCGGGCCTGTTGCGCGCCCTCGCCGAGGATGGTTTGGCGCTGCCCTACGACAAGGAGCTTGGCGTTGCAGCTCGGAGTGACGTCGACCAGCGGCTGATCGACCTGGCGACCGTCGACGGGCAGGTGTTCGGTTCGTGGTACTCCGTGACACCCAAGAGCCTGGTGTGGTATTCGCCGCGGCAGTTCGCAGCGCGTGGAATTTCACCGCCCGCCACGTGGGACGAACTGATGACGCTCACCGACCAGCTGGTGGAGAGCGGCATCGCCCCATGGTGCCTCGGGGTGCGCGATGGCGGCGCAACCGGCTGGGTGGCCACCGACTGGGTGGAAGACCTCGTCCTTCGCTTCGCGGGCCCGGACACCTACGACGCGTGGGTCGCGCACGACCTCGCGTTCAGCGATCTCCAGATCGCGGAAGCGGTCGACCGTTTCGGCACAATCGCACTCAGCGCAACGCGCGTGAACGGTGGTAATCGTGCCGCGGTCGAGTTCACGGTCCAGCAGTCAGCTCGACAGCTGCTGGGCGAGAACCCCGACTGCCTTTTGCATCGTCAGGCCAGCTTCCTCACCGACTTCCTGGCGAAGCCTGTGAACGTTGCGCCGGATGGTGACCTGTGGGTCTTCCCGTTCCCGGGGCCAGCCGATGCAAAGTCATCGATGATGATCGGCGGCACGGCTGTCGCCCGCTTCAGCGACCGGCCAGAGACACGCGAGGCGGCGGCCTACTTGACGACGCCCGCTGCCGCAGCAGAACGGGCCGCGTTGGGAGGTTTCATTTCCGCACTGGAGTCGTTTGACAGCGACGCATACCCGGCGACGCTGTACAGGACGCTTTCGCGCTGGACGCGAGACGTGGAGGTGCTGCGTTTCGACGCCTCGGACCTGATGCCGCCCGAGGTGGGCGTCGACGCGTTCTGGAGTGGCATGACGACATGGTTGAGCGGTGCACGCCTGAGCACCACGATGGCGGCCATCGATGCTGCCTGGCCGGAGGTCGCTGTCATCATGCCAATCTCCTCAGAAGAGCGAGGCTTCAGTGAAGGTTGACCCGAAGCGCGTTGACCCGGACGATGCTGCGCCTGGGTTACGGCCGCGTGGTCCGTTGGGG
Organism: Ilumatobacteraceae bacterium; assembly: GCA_043786575.1. Lineage (GTDB taxonomy): Bacteria > Actinomycetota > Acidimicrobiia > Acidimicrobiales > Ilumatobacteraceae > UBA668. The sequence continues at coordinate 11,546 of JAYVVY010000437.1, read as the reverse complement.
CCGCTGCTGTACCGCTATGGGGTCACGCGCCTTCAGCTCAATGACGAGCAACGCACCAGAGTTGAGGCGGCGTTGTATGACCGGGCCCGCATCGGCGGTCCCAGTACGCGCAACTTTCTGGTGCTCAGCGTCCTGTCCAGCACCATCTCGTCGCTGGGTTTGCTGTTGGACAGCGTTCCGGCGGTCATTGGCGCGATGTTGCTGGGGCCGTTCATCGTCCCGCTCCTCGCCATTGCCGGCGCGCTGGTGCAGGGGTGGGGAGCTCGCCTCGTTCGCGCATTGGTGATGACCGTCGTCGGTGTCGTTCTCAGCGTGGCCTCGGGCCTTGTCGTGGGCTGGGTGGGTGGTACCGCGCTGCTCAAGGCCGACCTTCCTTCGCAGCTGGCTGCAATCGCGCAGCCGGGCCTGCTCGACCTTGCAATCGCACTTGTCGCCGGCGTTGCAGCTGGCTACGCGACGCTGCGTACCGAAGCTGGGGGCGCACTTACTGGAGTGGCGGTCTCGGTCACCATCGAGCCGCCGCTCGCTGCCATCGGTTTGTTCCTCGCGGCTGACAATCATCCGGCAATGCGCCAGGCGATGCTGGCGATGGTCACCAACTTCGGCGCCCTCGTGGTGGGTGCCACGTGCGCGATGGCATGGTGGGGGTTTGCTGAGCGCAGCACTCGCCTGCCGGTTGCCAGAGCCCGCTTGCGCTGGGCGCTGGTTGCGTGGGTGCTGGTATTGGCCGCTGTTGCGGTGCCGCTGACGCTCTACTCCCGACGGGTGGTCGACGACCAGCGCTTTGAGGCCACGGTCGGCTCAATGGTCACGGAGTGGGACCCGTCGGTTCACATCGCGTCACTTGATGCGAAGGTGCGCGGCAACACGGCGACGGTTGCACTTTCGCTCACCGGCCCACGCACCCCGGAGCCAGCGTGGCGACTGGCAGAAATGTTGTCGGAGGAACGAGGCGTGAAGGTGGTGCTCGAAGTGACTTTTGTGTTGGCCACGGAGGACAAAGCCGTCGCGACGCCGTGACCGGCTGACGGACGCCTGGTGCTGCAGTCAGACCACGAGTGCGGCACGTATCACGTTGACCGTTTCGAGCGCGGCGAGGGCTGCGTCAGCGCCCTTGTTGCCTGCCTTGCTGCCGGCCCGTTCCAGCGCCTGGTCCATCGTGTCGACCGTGATGATGCCGTTGGTGACCACCACGCCAGTGTCGTGTCCGACGTGCATGAGGCCGGCGGCACTCTGGTTGGCGATCACTTCGAAGTGATACGTGGCGCCGCGCATGACGGCTCCGAGTGCGACGATGGCGTCGTAGCGCCCACTGGCCGCCAGGGCATGCGCCGCCACCGGGATCTCCCATGCGCCCGGCACCCACACTGTGTCGATCGCTTCGGCATCAACGCCGTGGCGCTCGAGTGCATCGCGCGCGCCGGCCTCCAAGCGACCGACGATCAAGTCGTTGAAGCGGCTGCACACCAGCGCGACGCGCAGGCCGGCACCATTCATTTGTCCGTGAAACGTGGTCATACGAGTACTCCTGTGTCGAAGTTGATACGGCGGTAGACGATGAGATCGGCAATCGAGATGAGGGGCAGGCCGTGGGCGCGAGCGAAGTCAGTCAGCTGGGGTAGGCGGGCCATCGACCCGTCATCCAGCACTAGTTCGCTCAGCACGCCAGAAGCGGATCGTCCGGCTAAGCGAGCAAGATCGACCGCTGCCTCCGTGTGCCCAGGCCGCTCGAGGACGCCGCTGGCGCGAGCGCGCAGCGGGAAGATGTGGCCCGGCCGGTGCAGCTGAACGGGCGTTGTTCTCGGGTCAGCGAGCGCTCGCAACGTGGCTGCACGATCGGCGGCTGAGATACCTGTGGTGGTACCGACCGCAAGGTCGACTGTGACGGTGAAGGCCGTGCGGAACTGGTCGGCGTTGGCGGCCGGTGGCACCATCAGCGGCAGCTCGAGTGCGTCGCAGGTCTCGCCCGGCAAGGCTGCGCAGATCACGCCCGAGGTGTGGCGCACGAAGAACGCGATTGCCTCCGGCGTGGCGGCGTCGGCCGCCATGATCAGGTCGCCCTCGTTCTCGCGATTCTCGTCGTCGGCCACGACCACGATGCCACCGGCCGCAAGATGGGCTAGGGCAACTTCGATGCTGTCGAACGGGTTCATTGCGCATCACCCTGCAACTGGCCGGCCAGCAGCCGTTCGACGTACTTCGCGAGCACATCGACCTCAATGTTGACCGGGTCGCCCGCCCGCTTGCTGCCCAGCGTGGTCACGTCCGAGGTGTGCGGGATGATCGCAACGGTGAACGTGTCGGCGGTGGGGGCGACGACGGTGAGACTGACGCCGTCGACGGTGATGGAACCCTTCTCCGCCACGTACTTCATCAACTCCGCGGGGATGCGCACCTGCAGGTCTGGCACAGGCTGCAGCACCTCACCCACACCATCCACGTGGCCCTGCACCAGGTGCCCGCCGAGGCGATCGGCCAAGCGCACGGACCGCTCAAGGTTCAGCGGCGAACCCACCGAGATATCGCGCAGGCTGGTGCGCGCCAGCGTTTCCTCACTCACATCGGCCTCCCACCAGCCGTCGCCCTGTGCAACCAGCGTGAGGCAGCAGCCATTGACGGCGATCGAGTCGCCCAAGTGCACGTCGTCCAGCACGACTGCGGCTGCAATGCGCAGGCGCGTGCCTTGGAAGGCCGCAACGCTTCCCATCTCCTCCACGATTCCCGTGAACATGTGCCAGTCCTGTCCTCTCATTGCCGGTTCGCTGCGGGGTGTGCAGGAGTACGGCAACGCGAACAAGACGGCTGAGCCGCCCGTCCGAAAAGGGACATGGCGGCGCGACCGAATCGCATACGAAACCCTGCTCCCATCCGGACTATGACCGTCGGCCTCTGGATTACACAGAGTCAGCCGCACACACGCCACTTGCATGACGCTTGTTGTGTGCGGTTCGCGGGCTCTCACCGCCGATAGGGAATTTCACCCAACCCCGCAGGGGGTTATTCAGTTGTCAGCAACAGACGGTATCAGCGCTGCTGCGTCAGGCCTTGGTCGTGAGGGTTGACGTCGCGAGTTGTCGGTACAGGCTGACGTAGGTGCCGGCGGCGGAGGCCCAGCTGACGTCGCGGGTCATCGCCCGCTTGACCACGCGCTGCCAGGCGAGCGTGTCGGCGTAGAGGTCGCAGGCGCGTTCGACGGCTGCCGCCAACTGCTCGCCATCCACCGGGCTGAATTGGAAACCGGTGGCAACTCCGTCGTGCAGCGCGGCCCCGTTGGCATCAATCACTGTGTCGGCCAGGCCACCGACACGAGCCACGACCGGCAGGGTGCCGTAGCGCAGACCGTACAGCTGGGTCAGCCCGCACGGCTCGAAACGTGAAGGCACGATGATGGCGTCGGCGCCTGCTTGCAACCGATGCGACAGTGGCTCGTCGTAGCCGATGGTGACAGAGACGTCACTGCGGTGCTCCTCGGCAACCCGGCGAAAGCCGTCCTCCAGTGCCCGCTCGCCCGAGCCGAGCACGGCCAATTGCGCGCCGCGACCCAGCAGTCGCGGCAGCGCCTCGAGGAGCAGGTCGAGACCCTTTTGGGTTGTGAGCCGGCTGACCACGCAGAACAGTGGCGCGTCGACGCGAACGTGTAGCCCAAGCTCGATCTGTAGCGCTGCCTTGTTGGTGGCTTTCGCCTGCAGCCGGCGCACCGAGTACGGGGTCGTGAGCGCTGGGTCGGCGGCCGGGTTCCAGACCTTGGTGTCAATGCCATTCGCGATGCCAGTGAGGTGGTCGGGCCGGGCGCGCAGCAAGCCGTCGAAGCCCATGCCCTGGTCGGGCGTGCGGATCTCGCGGGCGTAGGTAGGGCTGACCGTACTGAGGTGAGTGCTCCACAGCACGCCCGCCTTCAGGAAGCTGAGGTTGCCCCAGTACTCCATCGTGTCGCTGTCCGTGTGGTCCAGCGCGGCAGCAGGAAGCCGAAGTCCGTCAAACGTGTCGGTTCCGAACACCCCCTGAAATGCAAGGTTGTGAATGGTCAGCAGGGTTGGTGGCGCCACTTTGTCGTCCAGTGGCTTCTTGTCGAAGTGCAGATAGGCGGCCGTGAGCGCGGCCTGCCAGTCGTGCAAATGCACCAACTCCGGCTGCCACCTACCCAGGCGACCGAGCGCGATCTCGGCACCCACCCACGACAACGCTGCGAAGCGCAGTTGGTTGTCGGGCCAATCGTTGCCAGCGGGGTCGAGGTACGGGCCGCCACCGGGGCGGGCGTAGAGGTGCGGTGCCTCCACCAGCAGCACCTCCAGTCCGTCGGCTGTGCGGCCCGCGGAGAGTGCGCCGTTGCCACCAAAGAGCTTCGGTAGCGCCACCACCTTGCGCACCCCAGTCAACTGTTCGCGCACACCCGGGTAACCGGGCAGCAGTACACGCGCGTCCACTCCGAACGGCGCCAGCGCCAACGGAAGCGCCCCCGCCACGTCGGCCAACCCGCCGGTTTTCACCAATGGGTAGCACTCGGGGGTTACGAACAGAACCTTCACGTCGAAAGACCGTAACTGATTGACCCGGGGGTGCGAGCGACGCGGTACATTCCGAGCATGGCTGAACCCAAGGTGCTTGTCATCGTCCTCGCTGGTGGAGAGGGAAAGCGCATGCTGCCCCTCACGGAGGACCGCGCCAAGCCAGCCGTGCCGTTTGGTGGCAGCTACCGCATCATCGACTTCGCGCTGTCGAACTTTGCCAACTCTCGCTATCTCAAGATCGTGGTCCTCACTCAGTACAAGAGCCACAGCCTCGACCGTCATATCAGCCAGACATGGCGCTTCAGCGGGCTGCTGGGCAACTACGTCACCCCCGTGCCCGCGCAGATGCGCCGTGGCCCGCATTGGTTCGCCGGTTCGGCCGATGCGATCTACCAGAACCTCAACCTGATCACCGACGAAATGCCCGATGTGGTGTGTGTGTTCGGCGCAGACCACATCTATCGCATGGACGTCAGCCAGATGGTCGATCAGCACCTGCAGTCCGGTGCTGGTGTCACCGTGGCCGCTATCCCGGTGGGCTACGAAGACGCGAAGTCGTTCGGCGTGATCGAGGCAGATGAGGACGGCAAGATCGTCGCCTTCCACGAAAAGTCACCGAACCCGCCCACTATCATCGGCGACGACAGCCGTTGCCTCGCCAGCATGGGTAACTACGTGTTCAACACCAAAACGCTGATCGACATCGTCACGCCCGCCGGGCAAGACGACCAACACACCGACCTCGGTGGCCACATCATTCCTGCGCTCACCGCTGCGGGCGTAGCGCATGTGTACGACTTCTCCAAGAACGTCGTGCCGGGCCAGGACGATCGCGAGAAGGGCTACTGGCGCGATGTCGGCACCATCGACTCGTACTACGACGCCAACATGGACCTGCTGTCACCAGTGCCGGTGTTCAACCTCTACAACGACCAGTGGCCGGTGTTCACCAGCCACCAGCCGCTGCCGCCCGCGAAGATCTCGCGCGGTGCCGGCGGCGAGCCGTCGTACGTGGATGGCAGCCTGCTCTGTGCCGGCTCGATTGTCTCTGGCTCGCATGTCGAGCGATCAATCGCTTCGCCCGGTGTGCGTGTGAACCACGATGCACACGTCACCGACAGCCTGCTGTTCCCCGGTGTCGAGGTTGGGCCCGGCGCGCGCATCAACCGTTGCATCGTCGACAAGAACGTGATCATCCCGGCTGGCGTACGCATCGGCTTCGATGCCGAAGCCGATGCCGCCAGATTCACCATCAGCGACCACGGCATCGTCGTCATCTCAAAGGGCTTCGTCTTCTAAGCGTCCACCACGAGCTTCGGCGTTCATGTGTGTCAGGGGAGCGCTTCAACGCCGAAGTTCCCGGGACTCGGTTCGCCCGTGTCGTCGGGCGATGAAAACGAACTCGCGGCCGGGTCGGTCCGGCGCCTCGCGAACCTCGTCGACTCGGAAGCGGGCGGTTGCGAGGTCGAGTGTTACCTCGTCGCGGTCGCGGAAACGCAGGGTCGAGTCGGAGGTCATCAGCTCGCCAGAGTCGAACCGGTAGCTGTTTCGGAAGGAGACGAGCGGCAGCGACACGTCCGTGACGTCAACCCAGGTTTCGACGATGCCACTCCGTCGATAAACGTGCGCGCGAATGTCTGGTCGTAGTTCCACTCCTCCCACCCGCGCCGAGCGGGGTCGCGGACCTCAAAGACGAGCCGCCCGTGCGGTGCAAGTGCGCCGTGGATGCCGTCGAGGTTCGCCGTCCACGCCTCGTCGCTGAGGAACACCTGGGCAACGTTGCCGGTCTTCACCGCCATGTCGACGGCGAGCGGCGGCAGCGTGGTCGCATCGCCAAGGATCCATCGGACGACGTCAGTGCCAGGCTGAGCGCGAGCGACCTCAAGTGACGCGTCGGCCGGGTCAACGCCAGTCACGTCGATTCCATGCTCGGCAAGCATGAGTGCGAACACCCCAGTCCCGCACCCCACATCCAGCACCGTCCGGGCAGAGAACTCGTGCACGATGGCGAGGTAGTGCAGCAGATCCGACCGGTCAGGATCCAGCGCGTCATAGATGGCCGCCAGCCGACGGTTCCCAAAGATCTCATCCACCATCCTGGCTCCTTCTCGCGCGAGCTCGAGATGGCCAATAGCGGCAACGCTGTGTTCGCCGAAGCGACACCTCCACACGGCGGAGTCATCGAAGCGATCGGCATGAAGCCCCGTCGAGTGAGTCGCGCATTCCGGCCACACACGGAGGTTCTCCGACAGACGGTGCTGGAGATACTCGGCTACGTCCCGAACAATCTCGGTCTGGCTGCCGTAGTGAGAGTCGATCGACGGCTCGGTGTTGTCGGTCGACGCATCAGCCGACAGGGTGACGTTGGGTAGATTGCGTGGGCGTTCGTTGCCGTTGTGGTTCTTGTTGAAGAACGCAGCGATGTCGAACGGTGCGTCGCCGTGACGTTCCGCGATGGTGCGTGTCCCGTCGGTCCCGGCATGGGTCATTGCTGTTTGGACCGCTTTGTCGAACTCGGTCCCGGCGGCCTCGTTCAAACGGAAAGTCCCATGGGTGACGCCGTCGATAGTGGTGCCGAAGGTCAGTTCGTTGGGCCGCTCGATCGGTGGTGCTTTCTCGTCGAGTAGTGCATCAGCGCGAACAATCCAGTGTGCGACCGCGCGTTCGGTCTGCTGGACATCAAGTTCCTTCAACGTTTCAACGAGACCTCGTTCTACCTCGCGCAGGATGTCGTCGTACTTGGGCTGGCCGGTGCGACGGGCGAGCTGGATTTGCGACGCGGACAACGACCCGTCGACGGCGGCATCAGCGAAGTGCGAGCACTTGGTCAGGAACCGGCCGGTCGACAGCATCCCCCCGGCGCGTTGGTTCGTCATCCGTAGATGGTTGCGCAGCCAGGCTCTCATTGACGCGGTGCCGTCGTGCCCGAACGCACCAGTGGCCTCGAGACGGGCGGCAGACAGCGCAAGCAGGGCTGCCTGTCGTTCATGTTCAGTGACAGCACAAGCGAAATCATCGATGCTCAGCAGCAATCCTGCTGTCGGATCGTCGAGCATTGTCATAGTCACTATAGTACATGTGTTCGTAGTTCGTTCCACTCATCTTTCCCATATTCCATATAGCTTCCAGCGATAGGCATCGGCTCCGAATCGCCACGAAAGATGCACTCTCCATGACCTGCATTTCGGAGTGGCTCAACCGACGCCCGCTGAGCCGAGAACGAACGGGCGATGAAGGTTCTCGGAGACTTCGTGACGCCTTAGACCGGGCGAACTTCGGCGAGGCGTTTGATTGAGTACTCGTCGTCCCAACAGACGGCGGCTTCCCACGCTGCCGATGCCTGTGCGGCGATGTCCAGAGCTTGGTCATCGAGACCGGCGGCGTTGTGGGGCAGCACCAGGTCAAGGTCGGGGACATCGACGTGCGCCTCATCCCAATCAATCATCGCGACACGGTCTGCGTTCATGCGAATGTTGCCCGGGTTTGGGTCGCCGTGGACGACGCATGTCTGACGCCCGGTGAGCCGAGCCCACGCTGCCCGGCACCGAGCAACGGCCTCTTCGGACATCGCGCCGAGGTCGACCTTCGTCCCGGTCTCGGCGTGCAGAAGGTCGGTCGAAGTCCGCCAGCCTGGGCGCTGCGGCCACCCCTGCGTCAATTGATGAACGTGACGGAGTGCGTCGGCTACGCGACGCCAATCAGCTTCCGTCTCGGGCGACTTGCCTTCCACGTAGGTCATCACCACCAGCCCGTCGGCGAAGTGGCGGCCGTCCTTTGTCGGGATCGGCACCGGCACGGTCAGACCTTCGCGGTCGAGGTGTTGGAGGAGTTCCGTCTCCCACGCCAGATCTGCGTCGCTGCGTGTGCCAAGACGACCGACCGCAAGCTGCCCGTTGACCCGCACGCTCCAGATTTCGTTGATGCCAATTCCGCCGGCGAGCGGCTCGATGCGAGCGACACCGCCGCCCCACTGCTCGAGCATTTCCCATCCCATCGCGTCGTCGGCCTAGTCGGAGCTGGTGGTTTCGATGGCTCCGGCGATCACGATTTTGCGGAAGTCGGGGACTGCTGATTCGTCGGCTGCCAGCGTGGTGCTGACCCGCGAAGCTAGGTTGCGGTCGTTCATGATTGCTCGCGCCACCGTCGGCCCGAAGCGGCCACCGACGCCTACTTGACCCGAGGCGACGGCAGCGATCAGCGCGCTCGACACCTTCGCCGCAACCGGCTGCACCCTGTCCCAGTCGACCTCGGCGGCCATCGTCTTCATCGACTTCGCTGCGTCCGACCCGCGAGCACTGGTCGATGCGCGCACCTTCGCCCAGTCGACACCGCGCATCGCCTCGGCGACCTCCTCCGCCTGCACCTCCTCGGCCTCCGGTTCAACGGCCAACGCCTGACCGGCCTCGAACTCTGCACGCAGATTGCGCGCAAACGCACTGGCGCGAGACGTGGCGGGCTTGACGGCGTTCGCCAAGCGCGCTGCGGTGCGACCGAGTCCGTGAGCCGTCATGACGATAAAGCTACGCACGAAAGGGCACAACAGGCGACAATGACCAGGTGACAGGAAGTGACACCCATCCAGAATCCGTTGAGTTCCGAACGAAGAGCATGTCAGCCCATACCGAGCACACGAACCGCGAGGCGCCATGGGCGTCTTGAGGGCTATGCGTGCCCGCCCGGCCGACATTGCAACTGATCTGAACGACCCACCCGGCGACCTCCTGCGCCGTGCCGGTCGGGGCGATCAGTCGGCCTTCGCCGAACTCTACGACGCACTCTCCCCCCTGGTGTACGGCGTAGTGCTGAAGGTGGTGCGAGACCCCTCGCAAGCCGAAGAGGTTGCCCAAGAGGTGTTCGTCGAACTGTGGCGGCTTGCCGCCCGGTTCGACGGCACCAAGGGCAACGCGAAGACGTGGGCGGCCACTCTTGCGCACCGTCGAGCAATCGACCGAGTGCGCAGCGAGCAAGCGTCCCGGGTGCGCCAAGACCGCGACGCCAACCAGGCCTTGCTCCCTGAGCACGACTCGGTTGCTGCGGAAGTTGAATCAGCGTTCGAGCAGGTGCGTGTGCGACGTGCCCTTGCGCAGCTCTCCGAGCTGCAGCGCGAAGCCGTGGAGCTGGCCTACTTCGGGGGCCATACCTATCGAGAGGTGGCGGTGTTGCTGAGTATCGCGGAAGGCACCGTCAAGAGTCGAATTCGCGATGGAATGATCCGTCTACGAGATGAATTGGGAGGTGAGTCATGACCGATATCGACGTCCATCACCTCGCCGCGGCGTACGCCCTAGACGCCCTTGACGACCGTGAGCGCTCAGCGTTCGAAGGCCACTACGGGGCCTGCGAAGTGTGCCGCAATGATGTGCTCGAGTTCCGCCACACGCTGACGCAAGTGGCCGACTCATTGGTGGCAACCCCGCCGATGTCGATGAAGGCAAAGGTTATGACGGAAGTGGCGACGACCCGCCAGCTCTCCCCTTTGGTCGCACCCGTCGTCGCTCTCGACGAGCGACGGCGCGCACGTTCCCTGATGTCGATGGCCGCGGCGGCCGCAGCGATCGTGATGATCGTGGCCGGCGTCGTCGTCTTCCGTGGAGGTGACGAGCCGGACACGTTCGCTGCCGATCTCGCCCACGTCATGGAGCAGGCCGACTCGCAGGTGCTCAGCCTTGTCAACCAGGGCGGTGCCGAGGGCACCTTCAAGGTGGCGTGGTCGAACTCGCTCGGCGAGGCCGTGCTCCTGGGCGAAGACCTGCCGACCACGCCAGACGACAAGGCATATGAGCTGTGGCTGATCACCCCCGACAGTTCGACGGCGATGTATGTGCTCGACCCAGCCAAGGACGGCAGTGTGCACCGCACGATGAAGGCGCCCGTCGACCCGACCGCGTGGGCCATCACCGTTGAGCCAGCCGCCGGCTCGGCCACCGCCACCGGCGACATCATCTTCGTCGCCAACGTTTAGGCGTAGCGCTCCACGTACGAGTGAGAGCTGGCTAGGCCTTGCGTCGACGTCGAGGAGGAAACGGGTCCGAGGGCGGTTGCGGAGGTGCGTACACCGACGTGTTCTCGTCGATCGGCACCTCGATGCCATCGGTATCGATATCCACCGGTTCGGTGCTGGCGGCCATCACGATTGGGGCTTCTTCCTTCGCCTTGCGACCCAGGGCAATGTCGACACCGAACATTCCTGCGGCAAGAATGGCGCCGGCTGCCCCGTGGCGCCGGCGGGCGGTGCCCACAGGGTCTGACACTGGCTCCATTTCGAACTCGACAGCGTCAGTGTCGACGTCGTCAATCTCGACGTCGTCAATCTCGACGTTGTCAATCTCGACGTCGTCAGTCTCGATCCGGTCAACGTCGTCGTCATATTCCACGACAGCACGCTAGCGATTTCGAGGCCGTGCGAGGTATCGCGCGACGGGGGTCTGGCCGTTGCGTAGTCTGTGGAGCGTGCCTGAAGGCGACACGATTCACCGTACTGCAGCTGCCCTGCGAACCGCTCTCACCGGTCGTGCAATCACGCGCTTCGACGCACCCCGCCTCTACGGCCCACGTCCGGGTATTGGCCGTGTGATCGAGCGGGTGGAGGCCCACGGAAAGCACCTCGAAATCGTGTGGGACGACGGCATTGTGCTGCACACGCATATGCGCATGAACGGTTCGTGGCACCTCTATCGCGGTGGCGAACGGTGGCGTCGGCCCAGCGAACAGATGCGTGTCGCCATCGAAGTACCCGATTGGGTTGCTGTCTGTTTCAGCGCCCCCACCGTCGAGACGTACCGCGAGTTCGACCGCTTCCGCCACCCAGGCACCGGCCGTCTGGGCCCAGATCTGTGCACCGCACCCGACGAGCAGCTGATGGAGTGCGCCCGCCGCATTTACGAGTACCCCGAGCCGGAGTGCCCCATTTCGGAAGTCCTACTGGATCAGCACGTGGCGTGTGGTGTTGGAAATGTGTATCGCAGCGAGATTCTGTGGGCTAGCGAGATCAGCCCTTTCGCTGAGGTCGGTTCACTGCTGCCGAGCGATTGTGTGCAG
>JAYVVY010000436.1:0-4323 GCA_043786575.1 Ilumatobacteraceae bacterium | reverse complement strand
AGCGTAGTTGCATGTGGAGCACATGCAATGGAGTTGCGCGACCGGTTTGGACAGATCGAGCAGCATCGTTTCGGCATGAGTAGACCTCCTCGTGAGATGAACACGGGGTCGGCGTGCCGACAATCCGGCCTTCGCCGTGAAGCCGACCATATCGTCGCGTCAACGGAAGTCGCGGCTGGGGTTGTGGGCGGCTACGACGAGCGGGGTCAGCTCTTCGGCGCTGATGTTGATGACGCCTTCGCTGCGTTCCAGGCGACCACGAATCAGCAACGCCGGTGCACCACGAGCGATCTTGCGGTAACGGGCCCAGCAGCCTTTCGACACCACGATGTTGATCAGGCCGGTCTCGTCTTCCAGATTCATGAAGGTCACACCCTGGGCGGTCATCGGACGCTGGCGATGGGTGACCACGCCAGCGACCAACACCTTCGTTCGCGGCTCGCAGTCCCACAGACCAACGGCCGTCACCACACCCTGCTGCGCCAAGGCCTCGCGCAGGAACTGGGTTGGGTGGCCGTTGGGTGCCACACCCGTCGCCCACAGGTCCGCAACCGCAACCTCCAGCGGCGCCATACCTGGCAGGTGCGGCGCCTGCTGCCCCACCACGATGCCCTCCAGCCGGCCTGGGCGAGACTGCACCGCAGCGCCCACGGCCCACAGTGCCTCGCGCCGTTCCAAACCGAGACTGCGCTCGAAGACACCCGCCGTGGCCATCGCCTCCAGTTGCGGCAGCGTCAGCGCCGGCACCGCCCGCACCAACTCCTCCAATGACGTGTACGGCCGCCCCGCCTCGATGGACTGGGCGAGTTCGAGGCCGACGCCGCGGACGCTGGACAGGCCGAGGCGGACGGCGACGCCGCCGACGCTGTCGGGGCAGTGTTCCAGCGTGGCCAGCGCAAGTGACGCATTCATGTCTGGCGAGTGCACCACCACCCCATGACGGCGAGCGTCTTGGCATAGTGAATGCGGGCTCCAGAAACCCATCGGCTGCGCGTTCAACAGCGCCGCGCAAAACGCGGCCGGCTCGTGGAACTTGATCCACGACGACGAATACACGAGGTAGCTGAACGAGACGCTGTGTGATTCGGGGAAGCCGTAGTTGGCGAAGGCGGCCATCTTCATGAAGATCTCCTCGGCTATCGCACCGGTGATGCCACGCTCGGCCATCCCTTCGAAGAGGCGGAGCTTCAATTGCTCCATCCGCGCCCGACTGCGCTTGCTACCCATCGCCTGGCGCAGCTGATCGGCTTCGCTGGGGCTGAAGCCAGCGACATCGATGGCCATCTGCATCAGCTGCTCTTGGAACAGCGGAATGCCCAGAGTCTTGCCCAACGAATTCTCCAGCAGCGGGTGCAGATACGTGACGGGCTCTTGCCCGTTACGACGGCGGATGTACGGGTGCACCGACCCGCCCTGAATGGGGCCAGGACGGATGAGCGCGACTTCCACCACAAGGTCGTAGAAGCGGCGCGGTTTCAGCCGCGGCAGCGTGGCCATCTGTGCACGGCTCTCGATCTGGAAGACACCAACGGTGTCCGCCCGGCAGAGCATTGCGTAGACGTCGTCCTCTTGCGGGATGGTGGCCAGGTCGACCTCATAGCCGCGGTGCTCGCGGATGAGGTCGACGGCGTAGTGCAGCGCGCTGAGCATTCCCAGGCCGAGCAGGTCGAACTTCACCAGGCCTGCGGCAGCGCAATCGTCCTTGTCCCACTGCAGCACGCTGCGGTCCTGCATGCGACCCCACTCGACGGGGCAGACCTCGATCACCGGACGGTCGCAGATGACCATGCCGCCGCTGTGGATACCGAGGTGCCGAGGCGCGTCTTCGATTTCGGCAGCCAGTTCCAGCACGGCCGCGGGAATGTCGTGGTCGGGTTGGTTGGCAGTGGTGGACACACCGCCCCATGCATCCATCTGCTTGCTCCACGCATCTTGCTGACCGGGAGCGAACCCCAGTGCCTTGGCCATGTCGCGCACGGACGAGCGGGCGCGATAGGTGATGACGTTGGCGACCTGTGCGGTGTGGTGCCGTCCGTAGCGCTGGTACACGTACTGGATGACCTCCTCACGACGGTCAGACTCGATGTCGAGGTCGATGTCGGGCGGGCCATCGCGCTCTGGCGACAGGAACCGTTCGAACAGCAAACCCAGGCTCACCGCGTCGGCCTTGGTGACGCCGAGCGCAAAGCAGACCGCGCTGTTGGCGGCGCTGCCGCGGCCCTGGCAGTAGATGTTGGCGCGGTTGCAGAACTCGACGATGTCCCACACCACCAGGAAGTAACCCGCGAAACCGAGGCCCTCGATGACCTGCAATTCGTGGTCGATGGTGCGCCACGCACGGGCCCGCAGCGAAAGGTCTTCGTGTGCTGCCGGGCGTTCACCGTAGCGACGACGGCCACCGGCCTCGGCGATCTGACGCAGGTAAGCCATCTCGCTCAACGGGGTGCCGCTGACATCGTTGGGGCACGGGTACGGCGGCAGGCTGGGGGCCACGAGCGAGAGGTCGAAGGCGGCCGCCCGACCGACCTCGGCAGCCAATTCGACCACGCCGGGGTAGCGCAAGAATCGTCGCAACTGCTCGGCACCGCTGCGGAGATGCGCGCCCGATGCGGCGGGCAGCCACGGGTCGAGTTCGTCGAGACTGCAACGAGCGCGAACAGCCGCGACCGCGGTGGCCAGCTTGCGTTGCGCGGGCGTGGCGTAGTGCACGTTATTGGTGGCGACGCAGCCGACGTCGTGACGTGCGGCCAGCTCCGCCAGCGCGTCGTTGCGCACCGAGTCGAGTGGGTTGCCGTGGTCCCACAGCTCCATCAGCACACGGTCGCGGCCAAAGGCATCGATCAGTCGGTGTAGCTCGCGCGCCGCCGCACGCGGACCGCGGTCCACCAGTGCGGCGGGCACGGAACCCTTCCGGCAACCGGTGAGCACCCACCCGTGGCCGCCCATCGCATCGGCGATATCGGCGAACGCAAACTGCGGCGCACCCTTCTCGCCGGCGAGGTGGCCGAGGCTGAGTGCACGCGCCAGCCGCGCATAGCCGGTGGGTCCTTCGGCTAACACCAGCAAGTGTTCGCCATGCGGGTCGGGTGCATGACTGTCGGCGACCTTGCCGGTGTTGACTTGATGATGCGTGTCGGCTTCCGTGCGCACTTGGCGGCCCTGTGCGGTGAGTGTGATCTCGGCGCCGAAGACGGTGGGCAGGCCGACGGCGCGGGCAGCCTCGGCGAAGCGAACGATGCCGTAGAAGCCGTTGTGATCGGTGAGGGCCAGCGCCTCCAGGCCCAGGCGAGAGGCTTCCTCGGCCAGTTGCTCGGGGTGGCTGGCACCGTCGAGGAACGAGAAGTTGCTGTGGCAGTGCAGCTCCGCGTACGGCACGTGGCCGGTGTCGGGGCGCATCAGCGGACGAGTGACATCCGCTTCCCGGGAGGCTTCGAACGGCTGTCGTTTGCGGCTCAGAGCCGGCCCATCGCCGCCACCATTCCACGATGGGCTGCCCGGCGCGCGACCATCCTTCCCACGTGCTGGGTCGCGTCCGGACAGCAGCGCTTCCACGTCGGTCCACGGCATGTTGGGGTTGTTGAAGCCCATAGGAACTCGCGACCATAGCGAACACACGTTCGTCCACGCAAGGGCCGAAGCGCGGGGCCCGTGAAATTTCTGGCACGATCGCGACGGATTCTGATGCCACCGAACGATGAACTCCTGTGAGCGCCCTGCTGCAGCTATACGACGAGGCCCTGCCGCATGTCTATGGCTATCTCGTTCGTCGCTGTGACAGCGCTGCCACCGCCGAGGACCTCACCGCCGACACTTTTCTGGCGGCTGTCACTGCAAGCCAGGCCGGTGGCGAGGTGAACGTGCCGTGGCTGATCGGCACTGCCCGCCACAAGCTGGTCGACCATTGGCGCAAGAGCGCTCGCAACCAGCAGCTACTCGAAGAGCTGTGGGAAGGCACCGCACCCCAGACGGACGACAACGAGCCAATCGATGCTCCGCACGTGGGCGATGTCCTGACCCGGCTGCTCCCCCATCACCGTGCGGCGCTCACATTGCGCTACCTCGACGGCCTGCCAGTCGACCAGGTGGCGGCGTTGCTGGAACGAAGCCTGCATGCCACGGAATCGCTGCTCATGCGAGCCAAGACCGCGTATCGCGTGGCCGCAACGGAACTGGCTGGAGGCCAACGATGAGCACAACTCCCGACGCCTTCGACGCACTGCGCGCCGACACCTCGCCGATCGAACCGTCCCCCACCTTCGCCAGCCGACTCCGCCAACAACTTGCAAATGCACCGACACCATTGGAGCACACCATGCCCGAAAC
>JAYVVY010000435.1:0-4871 GCA_043786575.1 Ilumatobacteraceae bacterium | reverse complement strand
GACGGGCGACGTTGTCGCTGCCCGCTCGCGTAACGCCGCCACCATGTCGTGCCCGTACTGCGCCCGACGCTGTGGATCGATGGTATGGACGAGAAGATTGCCCAACCAAACGGTGAGGCAGTCGACGATGACGAATGCGTCAGCCGGCGCCTCGGTGAGTGCCGTGGGCAGCTCGACAGGTACCTCGGCGGTTGTCCATGACTGCGGCCGCTCGGCGCGGTGGCGTGCGACCCGATCGCGAAGGTCGTCGTCGAACGTTTCCGCAGTGGCGATGAAGTGAACAGCCCCGCCGTGGTGTTCGCCGAGCTGCACAGCGAGTGTGCTTTTCCCGCTGCGCGCGCCACCGACGAGAAAGGTGAGCGCGCCGCCAGCCATCAGAAGTCGATGCCGCGTTTTGCGGTGATGCCCGCCGTGTAGGCGTGCTTGATCTCGCGCATCTCGGTGACCGTGTCGGCGACGGCGATGATCTCGTCGGCAGCGTCGCGGCCGGTGATGACCAGGTTGACGTGGCTCGGACGGTTGACGATGGCTGCCACGATCTCGTCGGTGGGCACCCAACCCCAGGTGCTCAGGTAGGTCAGTTCGTCAAGGATCACCAGGTTGTAGTCGCCGCTCGCGATGATGGCTGCGGCCTGTGCCCACGCGGCCTGAGCGAGAGCGATGTCGGCTGAGGGGTCGTGCGAATCCCAGGTGAAGCCACCGCCCAGTGCGTGCCATTCGACGCCCAGCTGGCGGCCGATCTTCTCTTCGCCGACCTTCCAATCGCTGCCCTTGATGAACTGAACAACGGCAACCTTCCAATCGCGCGCGACGGCACGCACCATGACACCGAAGGCGGCAGAGCTCTTTCCCTTGCCGTTGCCGGTGTTGACCAACACCAATGACGGCGCCGACCGCAGGCCGTCGGGTCGGGGGTCGTCGATCAGCGGTTGTGTCGTGGCGTCAACAGCGGCGTCGGTCGGGGCGTCAACAGTGGTGTCGGTCGTGGTGGGATCGGTTTCCATGAGGGTTGGGAGCATAGGGCGATCTGCGCTACGGTTGCCCGGTCCTGCCGCACCAACGGCTGGACGCACGGTTTGCAGCGAAGTCCGGTGAGATCCCGGCACTGTCCCGCAACGGTAGTTCGTGGCTTCATTTGACGTCCACGACGAGTCCGGTCGCCTCCTGTCGTGCGCGTTACTCACCCTCGAGGCAAGGGCGGTCCGCGGTGGCGTCAGCCACCGGTTCCCAGCTTGTCCTCCTGAACCGGAGGACTCAGTCCTTCGGAGAAACGGAGGATTGATCCATGAAACGGTTCAGTTCCATTGCCGCACTCACGGCACTTCTGCTCACCGCTGCCGCGTGCGGCGATGACTCCACATCCACAGACAGCGTCAAGCCGTCCGACACAGCGACTGCTGACACGACGGCAGACACCACCGTTGACACGACCGGCGAGACGACCGGCGATACGACCGGCGATACGACTGCGACAGGCGAACTGCCGATGGCCATCATCAGCCTCTCGCCGACGCACACCGAGATGCTGTTCGCAATCGGCGCTGCCGATCAGATCATCGCCGTCGACGACCAAAGCAACTTCCCGGCCGAGGCACTGGACAAGCCCCACGAACTGTCTGGCTTCGAGCCCAACGTCGAGGCAATCGCTGCCCTCAAGCCGGACCTCGTCGTCATGGCCGACGACGGCGTCGACCTCACCGGTCAGCTGGCCAAGCTGGGTATCCCCGTGTGGTCCGGCCCGGCGCCGGCGACGTTCGACGACGTGTACGCACAGATCGAGCAGCTGGGTGCGGCCACCGGCCACATCGCCGAGGCAGCCGAACTGGTGGGCCAGATGCAGACCGACATCGACGCGGCCATCGCTGCCGCTCCGGTGTTGACCGAACCGGCCAGCTTCTACCATGAGCTGGACCCGACGCTCTACAGCGTCACCAGCAATACCTTCATCGGCCAGGTCTACGGCTTGTTCGGCCTCGACAACCTGGCAGATGGGGTCGAGGCGGGCAACGACTACCCGCAGCTCAACGCCGAGTTCATCATCGGCGCCAACCCGGACCTGATCTTCCTGGCTGACACGAAGTGCTGTGGCGAATCGCCCGAGACCGTCGCTGCTCGCGATGGCTGGGACGCAACCAACGCAGTCATCAACGGCAATGTCATCGCCATCGATGACGACATCGCCTCCCGGTGGGGACCACGTCTGGTCGACTTCATCCAGGCCGTGTCGACAGCACTGTCGATGGTTCCGGCCCAGGCCTGATCCAGATGTCGCAGGTTCGGGTCGATCAGCGCGCCTCGCGGCGATGGTGGTTGCCGGCAGCATCCGTGCTGCTGGTGGCCGCCGTCGTCCTTGGCGCGATGATCGGCCCGGCTGGTGGTATCTCGTCTGCGAACTGGAACATCATCTGGAACATCCGCCTGCCCCGTGTCGCGCTGGCCGGTTTGGTGGGCGCGATGCTCTCGCTCGCCGGCGCCAGCTATCAGGGTGTGTTCCGCAACCCGCTGGTCGACCCGTACCTGCTGGGGGCGGCGGCAGGCGCTGGCCTGGGTGCAACCCTGGTGTTCATCTACGGCCGTGTCAGCACCGTCGGCTGGCTGGTGGACCCGCTTCCTCTGGCAGCATTTGTTGGCGCCCTGCTCGCCGTCCTGGTGACCTACACCGTCGGCGCCTCGTTCGGTGGCAGCAGCCTCAGCCTGGTACTCGCCGGCGTTGCGGTTGCCGCGCTGGCCACCGCAGTGCAGCAGTACCTGTTGCTCCGCCACAGTGACGTGATCAAGGAGGTCTACTCCTGGATCAGCGGCCGGGTCAGCACGGCCACTTGGAACGATGTCAAGTTAGTGCTGCCGTACGTCATCGTCTGCTCGGTGGTGCTGCTGGTACACCGTCGCCACCTCGATGTGTTTCGCGTCGGCGACGAAGAGGCGGCCACCCTCGGCTCGCAGGTCCGCCAAGTGCGACTGGTCGTCGTCATCGCGGCCACGCTGGGCACGGCGGCCGTCGTCAGCGTCAGCGGCCTCATTGGTTTCGTCGGCATCATGGTGCCGCACCTCGTGCGGCTGGTGGCGGGCTCGTCGTATCGGCTGGTTCTACCGCTCAGCATTGTCGTCGGTGCTGCGTTCCTCATCCTGGCCGACATCCCAGGCCGAGTTCTGGAGCAGGGCAGCGAAACACCGATTGGCGTGGTCACCGCGCTGGTTGGTGCGCCGATGTTCATCTTCGTACTGCGCAGCCGGCGGGTTCCGACGTGAGCTCCATCGGGTTCGAATGCCTGAACGTTCGCTACGGCGCGCAGGAGGCCGTGTACGCCTTCACCGATCAGGTGCGCCCTGGCGAGTGGCTGTGCCTGATCGGCCCCAATGGTGCCGGTAAGTCCAGCGTCTTGCGCGCTGTCGCCGGCCTGGTGCCGTATCGCGGCACGGTGATCGTCGACGGTGCCTCGTTGGCCAGTCGATCACCACGGCGACGGGCGATGTTGGTGGCCTACGTACCCCAGACGCCGCTGCTGCCCGACGATATGACCGGGGTGGAGTACGTGCTGCTGGGTCGCAATCCGTACATCGGCTACTTCGGCAGCGAAACGAAACACGACCGCGCTCTGGTCGCGGAAGTGCTGCAGCGGCTGGACCTCGTGGAGTTTGCCAATCGCCGGTTGGGCACGCTCAGCGGTGGCGAGCGACAGCGCTTGGTGATCGCTCGTGCAGTCGCGCAGGAGGCACCGATCCTGCTGCTCGACGAGCCGACCAGTGCACTCGACATTGGCCACCAACAACAAGCGCTCGAGCTGGTGGATCGCCTTCGCCGCGAGCAAGGGCTGACGGTGGTGTCGGCGATGCACGACCTGACCTTGGCCGGGCTGTACGCCGACCGATTGGCGCTGTTGCATCAGGGCCATGTCGTGGCCAGTGGCGATGCTGCTCACGTGCTGCGCCCCGAAACTCTCAGCGAGTTCTACGGCGTGAGCGTCAGCGTGCACCACGAGCCAGATGGCACCGTGGTTGTCGTGCCCCGCCGAGCGCCAGCACCCTGAACTGAAACAAGCCGACGGCTGTCAGCCTTCGGATGGCGGGAACCAGCTGTCGCCGCAGAGAATTCGGTCCGCCTCGGCGGGGCCCCACGAGCCACGGAAGTAGGGGTGCACCGGGCCGGGTGAGTCGAGCGCCGGTTGCACCACGCGCCACGTCTGCTCGACGATGTCTTCGCGAGCGAACCGGCGTGGCAGGCCGTCGAGTGCATCGTCGAGCAGGCGCTCGTACGCCTCGCGACGCTCACCGAGGGCTGCCGCGAAGTCGACTGCTACATCCACGTTCTGGCTATCGAGGTGCGGGCCGGGCGTCTTGGCCTGCAGCGTGAAGGTCACGCCGTCGTGCTTGCCCAGTCGGAAACGCACCAGGTTGCGGGCCGGCTTGGGGCCGCCGGCCTCATCGAACAACAGGCTGGGCGGCTCGCGGAACTCGACCACGACTTCCGTGGCGTTGCCCGCCAAACCCTTGCCGCAGCGCACGTACCAGGGCACGCCAGCCCAGCGCCACGAATCGATTTCCAGCCGCGCCGCCACGAATGTCTCCACTGTCGAGGCCGGCGCGACGCCGGGCTCGTCGCGGTAGCCGACGTACTGGCCGCGCACCAGCGCCGACGGCTCGATCGGGCGCATCGCGGCGAAGACCTTCGCCTTCTCATCCTGCAGGAAGCTGCTCTCCGGGCCTGCCGGCGGCTCCATCGCCACCAGCGCAAGCACCTGCAACAGGTGGTTCTGCAGCACGTCGCGGATGGTGCCGACGCCGTCGTAAAAGCTGCCGCGACCCTCAACGCCGATGGTCTCGCTCATCGTGATCTGCACGCTGCGGACGTAGTTGCGGTTCCACACCGGCTC
>JAYVVY010000434.1:0-3425 GCA_043786575.1 Ilumatobacteraceae bacterium | reverse complement strand
GGGCACACATAAGGGATGCCCATGGTGAGAATGTCGGTCTGGCCGGTCACTTCGACCAACTGCTGTTCGTAGACCTTCTCCAGCGTCAGCTTGTGCACAGCGTCGGTGTCGCCTGCCTGCACGGAGGTCATCTGGTGCGGGCTTTCCATGTTGTGGAAGATCTTCCGTGCCAGCTTGATGGGCGTGCGGTTCAGCGACTTGGTGGTGGCCAGGAACGTGGCGCGATCGCGTGCGTTCCATTCCCACTCTCGCTTGCTGAGGAAGTCGAACGGCGCTGGGAACATGTCGGTGTTGAGCGTGGTCTCGATCTGGAAGATCTTCGGCCCGTTGTCCTTCAGCACCTTGCCCAAGCGCCACACACTGGTGTGCAGTGCCGACTGATGGCGGTGGCCCATCAGGCTGCGGGTGTTCTCCAGCGTCTCGGGATTGTGGTGGTGGCTGAGGCAGCGGTACGAGGCGAGGCCGGTGGTGATGCTCTTCCAGCCGCCGTCCATACTGACCGAGTTGATGTTGACGTAGATGATCAAGTCGCTCTCGGCAGCACGCTTGTTGATCTCCAGCACTTCGCCGTGATCGGTGGTGCCGATGATGGCCAGGTTGTCGTGGTCCTCTGCGTCGTGCTGATAGAGCATGCCGCGTGGATAAAACGAGTCGTAGATGCGGTCGCCGAGGGCGTGGCGCAGCTCGTACTCGTGCATGCGGCGGTGAAGACCAAGCGCTGCGATCAGGTGCACGTCGTCGACGCCGGCAGCGGCCACCAAGTCGAGCACGGCTTCGATGACGCGCTGGCGGGTATCGGGGCGGCGCATCTTCGGCAGCGGCAAGCTGACGTCGTCGAACGCAATGGTCAACTTCATGCCCGGGAACAGCTGCGTGGGCAGCGGGTCCTGGTCGTGCGGGTTCAGCAACGCATGGCGAATGGCGCCATCGATGTCCGTCAGCGCTTCTAGCGGCTCGGGCGGGTAGATGACCCGGCTGCGGCCGGCGGGCAACTTCTCCAGGCTGAAGTTCTCGCCTCGCCAAAACATGATCGACGGCGTCGAGCGATCGACCTCAAGGACAAATCCGGGACGGGGCATTTCAGGAACCTTTCAACTCAACGGCGCGCAGATCAAAGGCGATTTTCACAGCGCCTCGGCGACCGGCCGCGGCCGCATGGGCGATCGCGTCGGTGTAGTCCTTCAGGGGATAGGTGGCCGACACCAGCCGGCCCAGATCGTGCTGGCGGATCACACCGATGGCGGTGTGGAAGTCGGCGTGCGTGTAGGCGTAGCAACCGCGGATGGCCACCTCGCGGTGCCACAACGACGTCAGCTCCAACGACACATTCGATGGCATGCCAACGACCTGCACCTCGCCGCCAGGGGCAACGACGCGCAGCGCCTGTTGCAGCGAGTCACTACTGCCAACGCAGTCGATGACATGCGGTGCGCCGCACGTGAGCTGGTCACCGAACACGAGCGAGTTGGTGGATGAGCGCACGTAGCGAGGCATCTCGTCGGTGCTGCACACCACGTCGGCGCCCAGCTCTTTCGCCAAACGCTTCTGCTCCGCGTAGCGAGCGGTGACGACGATCGGGGCGTTGCGAACCTTGTCGCGCGTGGCGGTGATGGCCGCAAGTGTCAGTAGGCCGAGCGTGCCGGCGCCGATGATGACGGTCTCATTCCCCGTGTAGCGCGCAGCGGCATGGGCGGCGCAGGCGGTGGGTTCGATCAGCACCGCGGCTTCGTCGCTGAACTCGGTCGGCACGTCGATCAGTTGGCTGGGATGGGCGACCATCTGGTGGCTCCAGCCGCCACCGGTATCCGAGCAGAACCCGCTCTGCAGGCCGGGGGAGAGGTGGCCGAAGGCAGCGCGCTCACACAGGTTGATCTGTCCGGCCGCACAGGACTGGCACACCGGGTTGATACCGCGAGTGATGCACGACAGCACGGGAACCAGTACGACTCGACGATCAGTGCCATCAGCGTTCTGCACGTCGGCGACGACCTCGTGGCCGGGTGTGAACGGATAGCTGACCAGCGGATCGAAGTACGCCGATGCAGTGCCGTCGATCAATGACAGGTCGCTGCCGCAGATGCCGGCCATCCGAATGCGCAGGCGAACCCACTCAGCCGTCGGCAGCGGCAACAGTTCGTCGGACTCGAGGTTCAGCGGCCCCACCGACGCGCCAGCGCCGGGCATGATCGCGCCAGCCAGCCGCGCCATCGCAAACCGAGCCGGCTTTCGAGAAAACACCAATCGGCTCACAGCGCCACCCAGAGGCAGCGAACTTCGGCGCTGAGGCGCGCCGCCGGCGCGTGTGAGCGCCGAAGCTGAATGGCACCGCGAACTTTGGCGCTGAGGCGCGCTCCTGGCGCGTGTGAACGCCGAAGTCGTCGGGGTTGCGGGGTCACAGGAAGACCTTCCGTCGTTCGCGCTCCGCCATCAGAGAGCTGAGGGGGAGCAGCATCCTGGGGGCGCCGCTGGCCTTCGCCCAGTCCTCCACTAGCCAGCCGCGCTTGCGGGCGATGGCCGCCAGGCGAGTCTCTGGGTTGACCGCCACGGGAAAGCCAACGGCCTCCAGCATGGGCAGGTCGCTGGTGCTGTCTGCGTAGGCGATGCTCTGCTCCAGCTTGAGGCCTTCGCTGGCGCAGTAGTCCGCAAGGATCTCGGCCCGGGTCTCGCCGGTGGGCGGCACCACAGCCATGTTGCCGCTGTACGTGCCGTCGGGGCGAATGGTCATTTTTGCCGAGACGATTTCGTCGAACAGCGGCCGCAAACCCTCGACAGCGAAGTCGAGCGCACCGGTGATGAGGATGGTCTTGTGGCCCAACGCCCGGTGCTCGCGCACCCGCCGCAGACCGGCGGGGAACGACTTGGCCAGGATCAATTGGCTGAGCAGTTCTTGTGAATCTTCTGCAATCTGCGACACCGGAGCATCTTCGTAGCGGCGGTAGAAGAAGCGCAGGAAGTCGCTACGGTCCTTGCGGTCAATGCTGCTGAGCGTGGGCGCCTCGGCCAGCGTGCGCAGTACGTAGCGAATGCGTTCGGGCGTGTTGAGCCGGCGAGTGGCCAGCCATGAGTAACTCTCCACCACATTGCTGGCGATGAGCGTGTTCTCCAGGTCGAACGCAGCGACGTGGCGTTCCGCGGAGAGCACCGAATTCCGTAGCCTGGTGGTGCGGTCGTTGCGGTTCTTGCCAGGGGTGACCTTCGCACGCGAGTGGTGCACGATCGACGGCAGGTGAATTGTGCTGATGTACGTCGGCCAATCAACACTGCGCGGGTCGAAGTTGAACGCGGCCTGATCGCCGGCATCGAGCGAGTCCCACATCGCAATCAGTTTGTCGACCTGGTAGATCGCTTCGCATTCGGTGTAGAGGCCGTACAGCTGCACGTACTCGTACGCCCGGTCGATCTCGTTCTTCTTCTCTTCCAGGTTC
>JAYVVY010000433.1:0-2347 GCA_043786575.1 Ilumatobacteraceae bacterium | reverse complement strand
ACAACGGCCGCTGCGACGTCGACGTCGGTTGTCTCCGACGCTTCGACTACGACTGCGCCATCTATCACCGTCGTGGTCGCAACGACCACAGCGGACACGGTTGAGTCAGTGGTCTCCCTGCCCCGAACCGGTGGTGGTGGGGAGAGCAGCGTGGCCTACGTTGCCACCGCGATGCTGGTCGGGGGCATTGGGCTGATGGGCACTCTGCGCCGCCGTGGCTCGCTCGCATACACTCACGAGGGTGACGCCGGTTGATGCTCTTGAACGAGTCGTACATTGCCTGGATCGCGCCCACGACACCGGCTTCAAAGCCAAAGCATTCGTACGGGCGCTGGAAGTGGCTCGCGCGCTGTCACCCGAGGAATTGGTCCAGCGGGCCGACGCCGACACGCTGACCGACCTCGAAGGAATCGGGGACAGCTCGGCGAAGGTGATTCGCCAGGCGCTTGCTGGTGGCGACGTTGCGTATCTCACCGACCTCGAGGCCACCACGCAGGTGCCCATCACTGCGGCGGGTGCCGTCTACCGCGATGCGCTGCTGGGCGACCTTCACCTGCACAGCCGGTGGAGCGATGGTGGCGCCACTATCGAAGCGATGGCCCGTACGGCGATGTCTGTCGGCCACGAGTACATGGTTCTGACCGATCACTCGCCGCGGCTGACCATCGCTCACGGTCTCAGCGCCGAGCGGCTGGAACAGCAGTTGGCCGATGTGGCCACGCTGAACAAACAGCTGGCCCCGTTCCGCATTCTCACCGGCATCGAGGTCGACATTTTGGAGGACGGAACGCTCGATCACGGTGACGACGTGCTGTCGCACCTCGACGTGGTTGTCGCCAGTGTGCACAGCAAGCTGCGCATGGGTGAGAAGGAGATGACCGAACGGATGGTGCGGGCGGTCGCCAATTCGAACGTCGACATCCTCGGCCACTGCACCGGCAGGCTGATCGGCAAGCGCGACCCGTCCACCTTCGATGCCGACTTCGTCTTCGCTGCGTGTGCTCAATTCCACACGGCCGTCGAAATCAACTGTCGGCCCGAGCGCCTGGACCCGCCGCGGCCCTTGCTGCAAATGGCCATCGAGTACGGCTGCTACTTCGCCATCAACACCGATGCCCATGCCACCGGCCAGCTGGAGTGGCAGCCCCACGGCTGCGACCGCGCCGCCGAAGTGGGCGTGCCACTGGACCGGGTGCTGAACACCTGGCCGTTGGAGCAGCTCTTGACGTGGGTCGCCGCGAACTAAGGGCGGCGCCGTTGGGGCCGTGGCGTCGCCACGATAGGCTCGACGGCTATGTCGAAGAAGACCAAGAAGCGCAAGGCGCGCCTGCGCCGCAGCAAAGCAAACCACGGCAAGCGCCCCAACATGGGGCGTGGCTGACGCACCCCTAGCCCCTGCACCCGCCTCACGGCGTGGTGCCGAGGCCGACGTGTATAACCACGCCGTCGTTGGAGACGTCACGGTGGCGGATCCGTATCGGTGGCTGGAGGATGGTGAATCCTCCGAGGTCGCTGCGTGGGTAGCTCAACACAATTCAAGAACTCGCGAGGCGCTCGATGCTCGGCCCACATGGGGTCGATGGCACGAGCGCCTTTCAGCGCTCACGGCGCTACCCACCGTGCTGTCGTTGCAGGTTGCTGGCGACCATCTGTTTCTGCTGGAGCGTGCCGCTGGTGCCGACCAGTACTCGCTGGTTGTGCGCAGCGCCACCGACCCGAACGCTCCCACTCGCACGCTGCTCGACCCCGCAGCACTGGCGACTGACGGGGCAGTCGCCATCGACTGGTACCACCCGTCGGCCGACGGCAGCATGGTGGCGTATGGACTGAGCGAGGGCGGCACAGAGAACAGCACGCTGCACGTGATGGACGTCGTCACTGGTCTCGTGGCGGCCGAGCAGATACCCGACACCCGCGCTGCCAGCGTCGCCTGGCTGCCCGACAACTCGGGCTTTTGGTACGCGGTCTACGAGGCGGGCTCTGAGTACCACCGCCACATCCGCTTTCACCGCCTCGGTACAGATCACGTCACTGACACGGTGGTGTTCGACCGTCAACCGACGCCGGAGTCGTGGCCAGACGTCACTGTCAGTCGAGACGGCAGACATGTTCTGGTGCATGTGATGGTGAAGTGGACGCAGATCGACATTCACCTGCTGGATACCGTCAGCGGCGAGTGGACCGTGGTGGTCGAGGGTGTCGATGCGCAGACCTCGTTGCACATTGATGGCGAATGGTTGGTGGGTGTGACCACGCGCAACGCGCCGAACGGGCGGGTCGTACGAGCGCCGCTGACTGACCCGAGCGCGTGGGCGACCATCGTGGCGGAGCGTGCCGATGTCGTGCT
>JAYVVY010000432.1:0-4927 GCA_043786575.1 Ilumatobacteraceae bacterium | reverse complement strand
GATCATGAATTCGTAAGCACGCATCATGCGTGGAGCAACTCCCTTCGGACCCGGGGGCTTCCCGGGGCCCCGTAATGGGGCAGGGCCAATATGACCTGGGGAGTGTAGCGGGAGATCGCGCCCACCCGGCCGGGCCACCGGCGGAGAGGCGAAGCGAGCGCTGGACAGGTCATGGGGACACGATGGCAGAGGGGTGTGACGGGGTAGTTGGAGACCCCGGGGTATCTTGCCGGGGTGGACCTACATGAGTGGATGATCAGCGACTTTGCGTCAATGAGAGGAAAGCTGTTCGACTCCGTGGTGCGCCTGGTGCGCTCCGACCGCTGGCACGAACAGGCCGACGGCGGGGGCACCACCCTGGCCGGCCTGCTGCTGCACGTCGCCCGCCACCAGGACCTGGCGGTCAACGTGGTGATACGAAATCACGAGCCGATCTTCGAAGACCACCGCCAGGCGCTGGGGCTCCACGACGCCGGCGCGGGGGTTGGCCTGGCCGAGCAGGAAAACAGGGATGCCACCGCGCTGGTCTCAGCGGAGTCGGTGCTGCACTATGCAACCGCCGTGTTCGATGCAACCGTCGACTGGCTGTCGCCGTTGGGCTCACTCGTTCTCGACATCGAACCCAACAGCTCGTATCGCCTGACGAACCGTGCCGGCCTGGACCCCGACGAGTTTCCGTGGCTGTACTCAATGTGGGAAGGCAAGCAACTGTGGTGGTTCGTGCAGTGGCCGGTCATTGGCCATGGACACGCACACGTCGGCGAGGCCATCAGCCTGCGCAACCGCATGGGCCTCAGTCCGTTCTAGTGGCTTGTTCAGCGTTGTAGCCAGTCGCCGCACTCGATACGAGTGCGGAGCAACGCCGTCTCGCCGCATTGATACGCCCACGCTGTCTCGCCGGCATCGGTGACCACTTGGACTCGGGCGTACAACCCGCGCACAGCGCCTTCCACTTCGTCGAGGTGGGCCAGCGCATCGGTCAGCTGCCTTTCATCCAACGAATAGATCCGTCCGAGAATTCGGGCGTCGCCACCGAACATCGCAGCCGGGTAGTCCAGCTCCGTGTCATACAGTTCGCCAGCAACGCACGCGTCGCGGCCCTCACCGACCACGTAGGGCGCGAGATGCTGCCAGCGCACTTCGCCAGGCCGCAACGTGCCGTACACGAACAACGCTTGGATGGTCGACGTCATGAAGTGGCGCGTGCCTGCGGTGGACGACGCGCGCCTACGGGCAAGACGCGCAGCAAGTGATGCCACCGGCACGACACACACGCCTCGACCACGTACGCGGTCAGCTCGTCGGGACGAGCGTTCAGTTTCGCCAGCTCCGCAGCCGTGCTCACACAGCGACCATGCGACGGCAGTCGCGCCCCGAACACGTAGGTGATGAGGCGCAACTCTTGCTCACGACAAATCGGGCAGGCGATGGTGGCCGGCGTGCCCACATTGCGCGCCGCCCGGATCAACTCCGGATGTGCATCGCAGACCTGATCCTGACGCAGACGGCCACGGTGGTACTCGTTGATCATGTGCCGACGCGAGAGCCGATGGTCGACCACCCCGCCCGCACCGCGCAAGGTTCCTGCGCTGAACGTCTTGGCGCTGAACGTCATGAACCGCAACGCTACCGCCGCGCCGTATCCGCCATGGCCCATGCGGCACGCGGCACACTGTGCACATGAGCATTTGGTACGGCGCACACGTCGCCGACGAAACGGAGCTGCGCCTGTGTGGCGATCTGGCCGGGAAGCGAGTTGTCGAGTTGGGCGTCACCGGCGCCGGTGGCTCAGCGACGCCGAACTCGGTGACCGCCGCGATGGCGGGCGCGAAAGCAATTGCGCTCGACCCGGACCCGCAGGCAATCGCGGCCGTGCGCGCCGCGGCCGAACGGGCGGAGGTCACGGTCCAGTGCCATCAGGGCGAACTGGCCGACCTCGGTTTCGCCACCAGCGCGTCAGTCGACCTGGTGATCGCGTCGCACACGCTCGGCGGTGTCGACGACCTTCCACGGCTGCTGCGCCAAGTGCACCGCGTCCTCAAGCCGGGAGCGCCCTTCGTCGTTGCAATGCGCCACCCTGTTGCCGCGATGTTCGGCGGGCAGGACAGAACGGCCAACGCCGCGTACGGGGCCAACGGCATCACGTTCACCGAGCTCTATATGGCGTTCGAGCGCAGCAACTTTCGTCTCGACGTCGTGCACGAGCTGAACGACCAACGCGTACGCGACCCATTGTGTCCGGCGGTCTTCGTCCTGCGCGCGCGCAAGCAGGGCGACTGAGTCGCAGCAGCGGCGCCCAACGCCGAAGCGCTGCCCAGAGCGACGCTAGGCGAGCGAGTATTCGGCTTCGACGAGCTCCGCAGGACGAGGGCGCCCGAAGAGGTAGCCCTGTCCGCGGTCGCACCCGATCTCACGAAGCCTGCTGAGCTGCAACGGCGTCTCGACACCCTCGGCCACGACTGACAATCCCAACGAGTGTCCAAGGTTCACGACCGCCTCCACGATTGTGGAGTCTTCTTGGTCGATGCCCAAACCGTTGACGAACGTGCGGTCGACCTTGATGGCCTCCACCGGGAACCGCTTGAGGTACGTCAGCGACGAATAGCCAGTTCCGAAGTCATCAACCGCCAGGTGCAGCCCGAGGCTACGCAACTCGCGCAACGCGACTGTCGCGGCCTTCACGTCGGCCATCAGCGCTGTCTCTGTGATCTCCAACCACAACGCGCCCGCCGATACACCGGCCTCCGCCAACGCCTCGGCGACGACGTCGACCAGCTGACTGCTCATCAACTGACGAACACTGACGTTCACGGATACGGACAGATCGCTGAAGCGCTGCGTACTGTTGCGCCACTGCCCCAACTGCGCCAGCGACGAGCGAAGCACGGCCGCACCCACTTCACCGATGAGTCCCGTCTCCTCCGCCATCGGCAGAAACTGGTCCGGACCGAGCAGCCCTCGCTCAGGATGCCGCCAACGTGCCAATACCTCGAAACCGACCAGGTGACCGTTGCCCAGCTGCACGATCGGTTGGTAGTAGGGGACGATCTCGCCGCGTTCCAATCCGCGTCGCAATTCGTTTGTGGTGCGCAGAGTCAGCACCGTTGCGTCGTGGCTGCCCGGCGCGAACACCTCTACACAGTCGCGACCGCGCGCCTTGGCGCGGTACATGGCCGCGTCCGCGTCGCGCAGCATCTCGGTGGTGGTCACACCCTCGCGGTCCGAAATCGTGATGCCAATACTGGCGGTTACAAACAGCTCCGCGTCGTCGATCATCAGCGGCTGGGCAATCTCCGCACGGAGTTGCTCGGCCACCACGAACGGGTCGTAGCTGCCGCTCACATCGCGCAGCATGACGATGAACTCATCGCCGCCGAAACGACCCAGCATGTCGCGGTCGCGGACCACCGACCGCAACCGTTCACTCATCGACTGCAGCAGCTGGTCACCGGCATCGTGCCCAAGGCTGTCGTTGATGACTTTGAAGTTGTCGATGTCGATGAACAACATCGCGATCGATCCAGGCTGCGCGGTCTCGAGGTACGACCCCAGCCGCTCCAGGAAGCGGAAACGGTTGGGCAGCCCCGTCAGCCCGTCATGGGTTGCCGCCCACTCCAGCCGCTCGGCGTTGTGCCGTTGCTCGGTCACATCCTCGATGTGTGCGATCGCCAGCGAGCCGCCTTCGCCGTCGTCCATGATCGAGACCCATGTCCGCGCCCACACCACACCACCGTCGCCGCGGACGTAGCGCTTCTCCATGCGGTAGTTGTCCGAGTCGTGATCCGACGCCCGCCTGAGATGCGCTGCGTTGCGCTGCCAATCATCGGGATGGCTGATCTCCTCCACGGTGCGGCCAATGAGATCCTCACGAGTGCGGCCCAGCATGGACATCAATGACTCATTGACATCGATGAGTACTCCGTCGGGCGACGTCGACAATGCCATTCCGGTAGGGGCCCCGTGGAACGCAAGACGGAAACGCTCGCGGGCCTTCTCCAGCCGGTGCGCTTCGGCGACTCGCACGGTGACGTCGCGCAGCGCAATCACCACCCGATCCGGGTCACGGAGTGGCAGGTTGGCGTTGGCCTCCAGAATCACTTCCGTGCCATCGGGGCGAACAAAGGGCAGCGTCGGAGTGAGCATGTCGTCGCCCAACCGCAGCAGCCGCCACAGGTCAACCAACCGCGTGTGGTCGCCGCCATCGAACAACTCGACGAAGTAGCGACCCAGCAGATCATCTCGGTGGCGACCCGTCAGCGCAGATGAGTTGGCATTCAGTTCGATGATGCGGCCGTCACGGGCGAGGACAACAACGGCGTCGGGCAAGTCGTCCAGCATTTGGCGAAGGTCGAGCTCGGCGCGGCGAAGTTCGTCGATGTTGACATGAGAACGTTCAGCCCATTGCCCCACTCGCCGAACGATGGCGTACTGAGCACACGACCACACCACAACGAGCAACAAGCCGAGGAAGGCCGCGGCAGGCGTGGACTGACCATCGCTGATGACATACCGCCATAACACCAGCCACACGGTTGCTGTCACCAGGCCATGCAGGAGCGCGACACGGATACCCAATCGGATACTCGGTTCCCAACTCACTCGACGGTGTCCGTCGACCTGACCCGGCTGCATCTCCGCCGCTACCCCCTCGCTGTGTCCAGCCCGCCGGCCCAGCTCAGGAATAGTATCACTCCAAGTGTTCGGTCCGCCACCATTTGTCAAGACGGCGGCGAGTTTCTTCCTCACCCAGCAACCCTTCCTCCAACCGAATCTCCAGGAGGAAGGCCAACGCCTTACCGATAGCCGGGCCGGGCGGCAGCTGCAATTGGGCCATCACCTGCGCGCCGTTGAGCTCGGGACGCAGCGCTGCCAGCTCCTCATGCATCGCTAGTTCAGCGATTCGCGCCTCCAAATCGTCCATTCGACG
>JAYVVY010000431.1:0-8111 GCA_043786575.1 Ilumatobacteraceae bacterium | reverse complement strand
GTGCCGTTGCGGAATCGTTGGAGCAGCCGCTCGCCCTCTCGCTGTTCCTTGAAGTAGCGGTCGTTGGCGACGACGTGTGGTGGTGGGGCGGGACGCGTGAGTGGAAACTTCTGTCTGGCTCCCTGCCGCGTGAGGCCGAGCAGACGCCCAATCTGACCCCAGTTGTAGCCGTTCACTCGGGCGTGGACGACGGCGCGTTTCTGCAGCCAATCGATCTCCTCGGCGAGACAGCGCGCCGCAATCAGCGCTGCCTTCGGGTCGTCCCCCAGCGCCCGGTCGATCATGCCTACCAGTTCCTTGCGCAGTGTCGACACGCGCACCCTCCACTCGTTCGGTGGGGAGCCGCACGCCGAACATATCCGCACTCTTCCTGTCTCGCGCTGATTCGGGCATTACCCACAACCCATGCTCTTGAAGGGGTGGTGCTGGGCCTTTCGGAAGGGTTCGGGCTGGCGCCGCGCAGGACCGGGGGTACTTCTTTTTCGTACTCGGCAACGGGTGTTGCCGGTGGGGGTGCGGCCGTTGTCGAGTGTGAAAAACAAGTACCCGATGCTCCCGGCCCGCCACCTTCGAGAGCATGGGTGCCGCAGCTCTGCTGCCGCCTTCGCAAGTCCCGCCAGAATCGCAGGGCACCGTGGCTAGCGGAAGGCGCTGAGCACGTCGGCGTGGAGGGCTTCGTACGTCTCGCGGCGCTGCTCGGGCGTGTCACCCAGCGTGAAGTCGGCGATCGCGAACTCGTCGACGCCAAGCTCGGCGTACTGCGCCAGCTGGTCGGTCAGCTCCTGCGCGCCGCCGATCAACGAGCGGTCAGCGACCACGTGCGGTTCGAGCGCCGCACGGGCGGCAGCGGTCGGCGTGTAGAACACCATGGCCTGTGCGGAACGATGCATCGTGCTCGGGTCGCGGCCTACGGACTCGCACGCGGCCTTAAAGAGTTCGGTACGACGGCGCACCTCGGCGGGGTCGCCCCACGTGTTCCATTCCTGCGCCCAGCGCGCCGTCAGCCGCATCATCCGTGGGCTGCCGGTACCCACCAGCAGCGGCAGCGTCCCGTTGACCGGCTTCGGGGAGAACGGAGCGTCGGTCAGCTGATACGACGAGCCGTGAAAGTTGACGCCATCTTCGCGGAACAATCGGTGCACGATCTCGATCGCCTCCGCAAACCGACTGACCCTCGGCCCAGGCTCCGGCAGTGAGAAGCCGTATGCGGAATGCTCCTCCACCATCCAGCCGGCGCCCAGACCCAGCACAGCACGCCCACCCGAGATGTGGTCGGTGGTCGTTGCGCGCTTTGCCAACAAGACCGGGTGATGAATCGTCACCGGCGACACCATTGAGACCAACCGGACCCGCGGCACCAGCGCTCCGATCGCGGCAAGCACTGTCCAGCACTCATGTGCGTCGCCAGTCTCGCCGTCATCTGCGGACGACATAAGATGGTCGGCGTACCAGAACGAT
This sequence comes from Ilumatobacteraceae bacterium, assembly GCA_043786575.1. Taxonomy (GTDB): domain Bacteria; phylum Actinomycetota; class Acidimicrobiia; order Acidimicrobiales; family Ilumatobacteraceae; genus UBA668. The sequence continues at coordinate 6,653 of JAYVVY010000431.1, read as the reverse complement.
TGAAACCCAGACTGCTCGGCCCACGTCGCCAGCGACAGGGTTTCGCTCCAGGAGCGGTCGTACGAAGGCCAGACGGAGAACTGCATAGGGCGCACTCTACGATTGGAGCAGTGAGCAACGAACCTGCCCCCGACAACTTGTGGGAAACACATGCCGAGTGGTGGATTGACGGCTTCACGGCCGGCGCCGACCCGGAGTACGAAGAGCAGATCCTCCCGCTGGCAGCCCGCGAACTCGTAGGAGCCCGACGAGTGCTCGACGTCGGTTGTGGCGACGGGCAGGTCAGCCGGCTCGCCGCCAAGCTCGGCGCGCAGGTGGTCGGCATTGACCCGACGTGGAATTGCGTCAGCGTTGCCCACCAGCGTGGTGGAGGAGTGTTCGCTCGTGCGGGTGCTGCACAGCTTCCGTTTGCCGACGGCACGTTCGACGCGGTGATCGCATGTCTCGTCTTCGAGCACATCCGTGATGTCGACAGCGCCATCGCCGAGGTCGCTCGGGTCCTACAGCCCGGCGGCCGCTTCTGCTTCTTCCTCAATCACCCGCTGCTGCAGACCCCCAACAGCGGTTGGATCGACGATCAGTTCCTCGACCCGCCTGAGCAGTACTGGCGCATCGGGCCCTACCTCATCGAGGACGAGACGATTGAGGAGGTGGAGAAAGATGTGTTCATTCCGTTCATCCACCGCCCCCTCAGCCGCTACATCAACACACTGTCTGACAACGGGTTGCTGCTGGAGCGAATGGAGGAGCCCGCGCCGCCCGCCGGCTTCCTGGCGAAGGCCGAGGAGTACGCGGCGGCCTCGACGATTCCCCGGTTGCTCTACTTGCGCACGCGCAAGATGGCCTGATTGGCCACACCGGTCACAATGCCCAGCAACTCGGTCGTGGCGTAGTCACCCGGCCAGGTGAAGTTGCCCATGTCCACGGCCAAGTACTGCTCGCCGACCACGACGTAGAGCTCACCACAGTAGTCGGTGTCGCCGAACGTACAGTCAGCCACTGCGAGGTCACCGAGCCCTGGCACGACTCGGTCGTCGGGGCTCGAAGCCAACAACTCGAACTTCTGTTGCGCGGCGGGCCTCATCGGCAGCAACGCGACTGTGAGGTTGATGGGTTCGTCGAGGCCTTCTGAGGGAGGGTCCGTGGAAAGCCACTCACATAGGGTGCCTCCATCAGTGCTCTTCTCAGTGCCGGCCAACATTGCCCTTCCCATAGCGGCTGACGCCTCTTGCGTCGTGAGGAGGTCGCACGCCGAAACATCGTTGCCGCCCTCCGATGCCGGGGGACGAGTGGAGGTCGAGGACTCAGCGCAGGCTGCAAACGAAAGCGCGGTCAGCACGCAGCCGACGAACGCCCGCCGAACGGGGACGACAAACGTCATGGCCGCGCATGTTAACGCGCCTACCATCACCCCATGGCCGACATCCTGCTCATCACCGGTATGTCGGGCGCAGGACGGTCTGGCGCGGCGGCCGTCCTGGAGGACGTCGGCTGGTACGTCATTGACAATCTGCCCACCTCGCTGGTCGACACGATCGTCGAGCTGGTCAGCAAGCCGGGCAGCGACATCGAGAAGCTGGCACTGGTTGCCGGCCGCCAGCACGTGGAGCTGCTGCCCAAGGTCGCTGCGCTGAGGGCCAGTGGCCACCGCGTACGAATGCTGTTCCTCGACGCAAGCAACGAAGTGTTGGTCAAGCGGTATGACGCCACCCGCCGCAAGCACCCGCTCGACGGCGAGGCGCCGGGGTTGGTGGAGGCGATCGTGCTGGAGCGCGATCTGCTGCAGCCGGTGAAGAGTGCCGCCGATCTGGTCATCGACACCAGTTCGCTCAATGTGCACGAGTTGAAGGCAAAGCTGCTCGCAGCGTTCGAAGAAGCCACCGATGGTCAACGGTTACAGATCGCCATCGAAAGCTTCGGCTTCAAGCACGGCCTTCCCATCGACGCCGACATCGTGATGGACGTTCGCTTCTTGCCCAACCCTCACTGGGAGGAAGCGCTGCGCCCCCTCACGGGTCACGACCCGGCCGTGCGCGACTTCGTGCTCGAACGGGCGCAGGCCAACGACTTCCTCGATCGATTTGAGGGGTTGATGCTCTCGCTGCTGCCCTCCTACGAGACAGAGGGCAAGAGCTACTTGACGGTGGCCTTCGGGTGCACCGGCGGCCGCCACCGCAGCGTGGCCGTGGCCGAGGAGTTGGCACGGCGACTGCGCGAGCACGGGTATGCGGTTCGTACCGGCCATCGCGACCTCACTCGCTGACCTGCTCAGCTTGGGTAAGCTCGCCTCGAAGGTCCTCTCTTGAAAGGAGACGCAACCATGACGGTTCGCGTCGGTATTAACGGTTTCGGGCGCATTGGGCGCAACTTCTTTCGTGCTGCCAAGCAGCGCGGGGCGGACATCGACTTCGTGGCAGTCAACGACCTCGGGTCGCTCGACCAGATGGCCCACCTACTGAAGTACGACTCTGTTCTGGGTACGTTGCCCAACACCATCAAGGCCACCAAGAACGGCATCAGTGTCGATGGCGACGAGCTGCGGGTACTCAGCGAACGAGACCCGAAGAACCTGCCGTGGGGCGAGCTGGGCGTTGATGTGGTCATTGAGAGCACTGGCTTCTTCACCACTCGCAACACCGCCGCTTACCACCTGGAGGCCGGCGCTCCGTTGGTCATCGTCTCGGCCCCGTGCGATGGTGCAGACGCCACGTTCGTCTACGGCGTGAACCACAAGGACTTCGACTTCGCCACCCAGAAGGTCATCTCCAACGCCAGTTGCACCACCAACTGCTTCGTGCCCTTGGTGAAGGTGCTGGACGATGCGTTCGGCATCGAGCAGGGTCTGATGCAGACAGTGCACGCGTACACGGGCGACCAGCAGTTGGTCGACGGCCCGCACAAGGATCTTCGCCGGGCGCGCGGTGCCGCCATCAACATCGTGCCCACCGGTACCGGTGCCGCCCGCGCCACCAGCCTGGTGCTCACCTCCATGAAGGGCAAGCTCGACGGCACGTCGCTGCGGGTGCCCGTGCCTACCGGCTCCATCGTCGACTTCACCGCCACACTGAAGACTGCCGCCACCGCCGAGCAGATCAACGCGGTCTACAAGAAGGCCGCGGCCTCTGGCCCGTTGAAGGGCATTCTGCGGTACACCGAGGACCCCATTGTCTCGAGCGACATTCAGGGCGACCCGCATAGCAGCATCTTCGATGCCGGCCTCACAATGAGCATGGGCAAGCTGGTCAAGGTGTTGTCGTGGTACGACAACGAGTGGGGCTACAGCAACCGTCTCATCGACACGACCCTGTATGCAGGCTCGAAGGTTGCGGCGAAGTCCAAATCAAAGTCGAAGAAGTAGCAATGGCCGGCCGCATTCCCACGCTCGCCGATCTGGGCGACGTCAGCGGCAAGCGCGTCCTGGTTCGTACCGATTTCAACGTTCCGATGGAGAACGGTGAAATCACTGACGACTTCCGAATCCGCGCCGCGCTGCCCACCATCAACTGGTTGGTGGAGCGCGGCGCTACCGTCGTCACCGCCTCGCACCTCGGCCGGCCCAAGGGCCAGCCGAATCCGAAGTACTCAATGGACGCCGTGCGCGCCCGCCTTGCCGAGCTGGCGCCGGGCGTCGAGCTCCTGGAGAATCTGCGCTTCAACGCCGGCGAGGAAGGCAATGACCCAGCGTTCGTCGCGCAGCTGGTCGATGGCATCGACATGTATGTCGACGATGCGTTCGGTGCGTGCCATCGGGCGCACGCCAGCATTGTCGGCCCGCCCAAGACGTTGCCGTCAGCGATGGGTTTGCTACTGCAGAAAGAAGTCGACGTACTGCTCGGCCTGCGCGACAACCCCAAGCACCCCTTCGTGGCGGTGCTTGGTGGTAGCAAGATCAGCGACAAGCTTGGCGTGGTCGAGGCATTGCTCAACACGGTTGACGCGCTGGTCATCGGTGGCGCAATGTGCTTCACTTTTCTGGCTGCCCAGGGCTACCCAATCGGCGCCAGCCTGTGGGAGCCCGACCAGGTGGAGACCTGCAAGCGACTGCTCGAGCTGGCCACTGCAAACGGCAAGACCATTCACCTTCCAGAGGACTTGACGGGTGTCGACGCCGCAGGCAACTACGCCACCTTCGGTATTCGCCTGCCCGAGGGTGCGAAGGGCTTCGATATCGGCCCAGGCACGGCTGCTGCATTTAGCGACGTCATCATGGATGCCCGCACCGTCTTCTGGAACGGCCCGATGGGCATGTTTGAAGACGAACGATTCGAGGCGGGCACGCGCACCGTGGCGCAGGCCATGGCCGACACCAAGGCGTTCACCGTTGTCGGCGGCGGCGACAGTGCGGCAGCGCTCGCGCAGTTTCACTTCGACGACGAAGTCGACCACGTCAGCACCGGCGGTGGCGCGTCGCTAGAACTCCTAGAGCTGGGCGACCTGCCCGGCCTCCAGGCACTCAGAGGGGCACCCAACGCATGATCCGTAAGCCACTCATCTCCGGCAACTGGAAGATGAACCACAACCACTTCGAAGCAATTCAAACGGTGCAGAAGTTGGCGTACATGGTTGGCAAGGACGAGCTGGAGGCCGCCGACGTCAGCATTCACCCGCCGTTCACCGACATCCGCAGTGTGCAGACGGTCATCGACAGCGACAGGTTGGGATACGCGCTCGGCGCACAGCACTGCCACTTCGAGGAGAAGGGCGCGTACACCGGCGAGGTGTCGCCAGTGTTCCTGGCCAAGTTGGGTGTGCAGTACGTGATCGCAGGCCACAGCGAGCGCCGCGAAATCTTCGGCGAGAGCGACGAGATTGTGAACAAGAAGGTCGCCGCCATTCAACAACACGGAATGACACCAATCTTCTGTTGTGGCGAAACGCTCGACGAGCGTGAGGCGGGCCACACCGAGACCAAGGTGCTTGGTCAAGTGCGCGCCGGCCTGGAGGGCCGCAAGCCCGAGCAGGTCGCCGCGCTCGTCATTGCGTACGAGCCAATCTGGGCGATCGGCACCGGTCGCACCGCGACCAGCGACGATGCACAGCAGGTCTGTGCGGCTATCCGGGCATGTGTTGCGGAGGCTTTTGGTAAGGACGCCGCACAGTCGGTTCGCATCCAATACGGCGGCAGCGTCAAGGGCGCAAACATCGCCGAGCTGATGGCGCAGCCAGACATCGACGGTGCGCTCGTTGGCGGCGCCAGCCTTGACGCCGACGAGTTTGCGCGCATCTGCAAGCTCGGTGTGTAGCGCCGACCAACGCGGCGTGAACGTGGCCGAAACACTGCTGGAACGTTTGCACCAACTTTTCGTACAACTTGGAACGGACTGGCTACCGCCGGGTAATGGTGCGTGGTAGCTTTCTGACGCCCGTATTGATCGGGGAGGACAGTACGAGTTTTGGTGGCACCTCGGTGCTGCCGCAGTTCCTTCCCTCCGTTACCCCAGGAGGACCACCACGTGAGGACCACGAAGCGCAGCAAGTTTGTTGCACTCGCCGTCGGTCTTGCTCTTGTCGCCGCAGCATGCGGCGACGACAAGTCGAGCTCGACCACCGATGCAGCCCCAGAGACCACCGCCGGCGCAGTCACAGAGACCACCGCCGGCGCAGTTACAGAGACCACCGCAGGCGAAGGCACCGATACCACGGTCGCCAGCGAAGAGCCCGCCATGCGGATCACCTACACCCTGTCGGACACCGCGGTGTGGAACGACGGCTCGGACATCACCGTCGCCGACTTCCAGTGCACCCTCGACGCAACCATGAATACCCCTGGTTCGCTGAGCACCACTGGTTACGACCAGGTCATCTCTGTCGAGGAAGGCAGCAGCCCCAAGGAGATCGTCACCACCTACAAGTCGAAGTACGCACCCTGGAAGGGCCTCTTCAGTGGCCTGCTCAAGGCTGACGAGTTCGATGACTGCAACGACGTGTCCGAAGCATTCGACGGCGGCATCAAGTTCTCCGGCCGCGAATGGCAGATCGATTCGTGGAACGCTGAGCAGCTGGTGCTGGTGCCGAACCCGGGTTACACCGGTAAGTTCGTACCCGGCGTGGACAAGGTTGTCGTGGTTCCGGCCGAAGATGGCCCCACCGCCCTCAAGGCCGGTTCTGTCGACTTCATCTTCCCGCAGGCCTACACCGGTATCGACCAGGAACTGGCCGACCCGAACGTGGACTACGACACCGCCCTCAGTGGTGCCTTCGAAGGCTTCTACTTCCAGTCGTACGAGGGCCCGTTCGCTGACCCCGTCTTCCGCGAAGCATTCAGCAAGTCGATCGACCGCGACGCCATCTACCAGCAGATCTACGCACCGTTCGCGCAGGGTACACCCCTGTTGAACTGTGGCCCGATCGCTCCTGGCCCGTACTGCGACGACGTGTTCTCCGACACCTACGACCCGGCCGGCGCTGAAGCAGTGCTGACCGACGCCGGTTGGGCGAAGGATGCCAGTGGCATGTGGGCCGACAAGGACGGCAAGGTCCCCGAGATCCGCTGGATGGTCAACACCGGCAACACCCGCCGTGAGAGCACGCAGGAATTCCTGATCCCGAAGCTGGCCGAGGCTGGCTTCAACGTGAAGGCCGACAACTGTGAAGCCCTCCCGTGCGTGTTTGAAACCCGCCTCCCGTCGTTGGACTACGACATGGCGATGTTC
>JAYVVY010000430.1:0-4436 GCA_043786575.1 Ilumatobacteraceae bacterium | reverse complement strand
CCCCACCGGCACCGGCTGGATCAACCCCAACGCGGCGCGCACGCTGGAGTACATGTGGGGCGGCGATACCGCCATTGTCGGCGTGCAGTATTCGTTCCTACCCAGCTGGGTGGCCACGCTGGTAGCCCCCGACAGCGCCCCCGAAATGGGTGTGGCGTTGTTCGACGGCATCTACGCCGCCTGGAGCGCCAAGCCGGCGGATTCGAGGCCAGCACTGTTGGCATTCGGCGAAAGCCTCGGATCTTTCGCTGGCGAGCAGGCGTTCACTCAGGACGGTGGCGGCGTCCAGGCTGCGCTGGAATCGATCGTCGCTCGCACCGATGCGGCGCTGTTCGTAGGGCCCACTCGTAGCAATGACATCTACGGTCCGTTGGTGGACAACCGCGACGCAGGCAGCCCTAGCTGGAAACCAGCCTTCGCGGCCGTGGCGAACCTGCGGGTCGCGAACCGTACCGAGGACATCCTGGCCGACCACAGCAACTGGCCCCAGCCGCGAGTGCTCTACCTGCACCACCCATCTGACGCTGTGGGCACCTGGGAAGTCGCCAACCTGTGGCGGGCCCCGGGTTGGGCCGACGAACCGCACGCATACGACATTCCAGAGGCTGCCCGATGGACACCCATCGTCAGCGTCACCCAAGAAGTATTCGACTTGATGAACGGCTTCTCCGCCTCACCGGGCTTCGGCCACGACTACCGCAACAACCTCGCGGCCGCGTGGGCTGCCATTTACCCACCCGACGGGTGGACCGATGCAGACACGCAACAGCTCAACGAACTGCTCGGGCTGTAGCCGACGGCGCGATCTCTTGCGCAGCGTGTCAATCGCCCACAACGGTCGGTTGAGCTTTTCGTCGGTCGCTGGTACGTTCGCCACATCCACCACGCTGCGCGGCTACTCCCCGCATGAGAGGCAACCCGATGACGTCCATTGGTCCAGTTGAATACATGTTGATCGGATTCCCCGACAACAAGTTCACCGGCGGCATTGCGCCAGCACTTACCGGCCTTGTCCTGAACGGCACCGTCCGCATTCTCGACCTGGTGTTCATTCAGAAGGATGCTGACGGCAACGTCCTCAGCTTCGAGTTCGACGAGCTGCCCGAGACCGCCGCCTATGGCGACATCGACGGCGACGCCGACGGTTTCCTCGATGAGGAAGACATCCTGGCTGCCGCCGAGGAACTGGAATTCAATTCCTCGACGCTGCTGATCGTGTGGGAAGACCTCTGGGCCGCCCCACTCGCCGCTGAAATTCTTGCATCGGGTGGGCAGGTCATCTCCGGCCACCGCATTCCGCATGCAGTAGTCACCGAAATTTTCGAAGCACTTGAAGGGAACGCATCATGAGACGTCGTGGCATCGGTAGACGCCCCACCCTGGTGGGCAGCGTGGCGCGCACTGCAGTAATCGCTGGTACGGCTTCGGCCGTGGTCAATAACGGCCAGCAGAAGGCTGCAGCACAGGCAAATTCGCAGGCGCAAGCCGCCGCGTTCCAGGACATGCAGCAGCAGGCGCAGATTGACGCCGCTGTCGCCCAGGCCGTCGCGGCGCAGGCACCGGTCGCTGCACCCATCGTCGATGCGGGCGGCCCCAGTCTGATGGATCAGCTCAAGGAACTAGCAGCGCTGAAGGAAGCCGGCATCCTCGACGACGCCGAGTTCGCCGCCGCCAAGGCCAAGCTCCTCGCCTAGTCCAGATCCAATGGAGGGTTCCAAGCCCCTATGGCGGCTTGGAACCCTCCAATTAGGACTCGGGGTTGTCGGCTCTCACGCGTAGGTCGGTGTAGAGCATGTAGAGGATGGCCGCCAACCAGGGCAGGGTTACCGCGTTCACCAGGCCGACGATGACGTTCATCAGCGGGAACGACTTCTCGCTGAGCAAGAGCACCGTCAGGCCGATCAAGGGAGCACTGAGCAGTAGCCCTGCAAATGCAGCGGAGACCAACACCAGAATCCGCACTCGCCGACCACGGGTGATTCGCATCGACTCCTTGAGAGCGCCGCGCAGTTTCAGGTTCTCGGCGGTGCCGATGCCTGGCGCAGCCGCGAACGCCGGCAACAGCCACCAACCCAGCGGGCCTGCGAACAGCAGCACGAGGAACACGATGCCCATCGGTAGCAAACCGTGGCCGCGTAGCGAGCGACGGACGGATGCGCCCTGACGCGGCAACTCGGCGTCGTGGGTGATTGACATGCCAACGGCGAGGGCCACCACCATCACCGGGATCGTCTCGATAGCGCCGGCAGCGAGCGCGACCACAAGGCCAGAGAAGCCCTGACGATCGCCGGTGCCGATGACGTCGCCGAGGAACGTGTTGCGCATGATGGCCGGTTGCACGATGGCGCCGATGATGCCGCCAACGAGTGCAAGAACTGCCACTGGTACGAATCGTCTGGGGTTGGCTACGACCAGCCTGAACGACGCCGTGATCATCTGGCCGGAGCGCCGACGACCCATCAACGGCTTCGGGTTGGTCGGCGTCCAGCGAGTGCGGGTCAACAGGAAGATGGCGATGGCGAGCGCCGTCAGAAAGATCGACAACAGCAGCCAAGGCCGGTCGAGGAGTGAGTTGACGAAGTGCGAGACGTTCACGGTGGCCGAGCAGAAGAAGCTGGTGACACCCAGATCGAGATCCGGCACAGTCACCGCACCGTCGCGCCCGTCGGCCATCCACCCCAGCGGGTCATTCCACGAGCGGAACGTCTGTGGGCCCAGCTCACTGTCGTTGACGCTGCGTTGACGCTCACCCCAACGGCCCTGGAACCCCAGCCAGCCAAAGCCGCCGTCGGGGGTGACGTCTGCGACATCGGGCAGCATTGTGACTGTTGGGTCCAGCTTCATTGACGGCCCGCGCGAGTCGTCGCAGCCGAAACCGGCGTCGCCGCTCATCCCGAACCACAAGTTCTGCGAGTAGAAGATGGCGTGCGCACCCTCGGCTGGGTAGACCACCGGGCGGTCGCCGACGCGCTCCACGCGGTCCCACTCGCGACGCTCATTGCCATAGTGCTGGCTGAGCGACATGATCGCGGGCTCCAGCTCCAGGGCGGCCTCCGGCGTCGACGCATCGAACACCATCTGCATCATTTCCCAGTCGGTCTCGTGCCGGTTGTTCCAGTCGTTGTAGACGAAGTACAGCCAGTACTGCAGTACGAGACGGTCCGGGTCCGTGGGGTCGGTGACAACGCGTGCGTAGACCATCGACCGGTCGCCGCTGGTGCGCCAGCCGAAGCGGCGGTCGTAGTTGCAGCCGGGCCGCAGCGAGCTGCCGGGCAGGTCGAAGTTCGAGTTCGCCGGCGCGTTGAACAGGTCGGCGGCGGTCGGCGCGGTGACGATGACGCGGCCCGATGAGTCGCGCAGCACCACATCGGGTTGGCTGAGGATGGTGTTGACGTCGTCGGGCTGGAACGCTTCGCCGGGCCCGCACTGGGCGTCCTGCTGCTGGATGGCGACATAGGGGGCGAAACGCTCGGCCAACTGCGTGGCGGCGTCGACTGTTGCTGCCGGTGCCGACGGCGCGGCCACGACATTGCTGCCACCGGCGAGAGACAGCGTCATCACAGCCGCTGCAGCGGTGCCCGCCAGGAGACGACGAACGGGAGCCCTCACGACGCCAGGCTTCCCAGGCCGTCGCCCAGGATCTTGACGCCAAGGAACAGCAGCACGAGAATGATGATGACGGCATTGTTGGCGAGCATGAACGTCTTCACTTCGTCCAACGGGGCATCGGCCCTCGAACCACGGATGAGTGCGAAACCCAACAAACCAAGCACGGCGATGGAGCCCAGCAGCACGAACACCACGCCCGCCAACACGATGTCGTGACGGGTCTCGGCCAGGTCAGTGATGGACGCAGTGGCCGCCACGATGAAGGCGAAGTTCTTGGGGTTCACACCCGCCAGGCCGGCACCGAGGCCGAACGCCCGCATCGGCCCAAGCGAGTCGACACCACTCATCCACTTGGGTGGTACCACCTCCTCGCTGCGCCGCGGGCGGCTCTGCCACTTGTGCCACGCCAGCGCCAGCAGGCCGATACCGAGGACGACCTGCAGCGCATCGATCACCACCGAGGAGCTGCCATCAGCCTCCTCGGTGCCAGTAGCGACGAACAAGGCCAGCGCCGTCAGTGCAGACAGCCCAACAAACCAGCCGAACGCAAATGCCGCGCCGCGCTGACGGGACGATCCGGCAGCCAGCAGCAACACAATGGCGATGATGGGAAACGGGTTGAGTGCAATGCCAAGTGCGGCGGGCAGCACTTCACCGATGGTACGCAGCAACACGGCGACGCCTTAGAGCGTGTTGAGGTTGTACTTGGACGCGACGGCGCCCTGTTGGTTTTGGTACTTGCTCTTCAGGTCGGGGTGGCCGTAGGGACGTTCGGCCGGACGGTCCAGCTTCTGGAAGACCAGCTGGGCAATTTTCATACCCGGGCG
>JAYVVY010000429.1:0-4349 GCA_043786575.1 Ilumatobacteraceae bacterium | reverse complement strand
CAGCGCACCACCGTCACGAGTCAGCAGCGATGCCAGGTCGAAACGGAAACCGTCGATGCCGAGGTCTGCGTAGCGACCCAGCGCTTCCAGCACCAGCGCGCGCACGTGGGCGTCGGCCGGGTTGATGTCGTTGCCACACCCGCTGTCGTCGGTGTAACTGCCATCGGCATGATGTCGGTAGGCATGCTCGTCGTCGAGCCCGCGCAGACTGAGCGTGGGCATCGTGGCCCCGCCCTCGCCGGTGTGGTTGAAGACCACGTCCAGCCACACGTGCATGCCACGCTGGTGAGCGGCTGCAACCAGCTCCGCCAGCTCTTCTGCGGCACGCTCAGCGTGCTCGGCGTATTCACGATGCACCGCACCCCACACCAGCGGCATGTAACCCCAGTAGTTGTTGCGAGTGTCGAAAGGATGCACCGGCATCAGCTCGATCACGTTGACACCGATACCGGCCACATGGTCGAGGTGGTCGATGCACCCCCGAAACGTTCGCCCGAAGCCGCGCGTGTGCAGTTCGTAGATGACCGGCGGCGCCGCCAACGAAGCACCCTGCGGTTGCTGCGCCCAGGGTTCGCGCACCACACTTCGCGGGCCTTGCGGGGTCACCTGCACGTCGAAGCAGCTCGGGTCGAGCAACGGCGGCCCGCCGTCCACCTCGATCCAATACTGGTCGCCCACCGCTGCCGTGAAGTTCGCGGTCCAGTCCTGGGCGTCATGCCGCGTGGCGACCGAAGAAGCCACAGTGAGGTCTGGCAAAGAGCACACGAAAACGCGCACCTCCCCGGCGGCGGGCGCGTGCACGGTTATGCGGCGCGGCGCTGCAGGGGCAGGTTTCGCGGTGTCCATGGAGCACCAGCCTGCCATTCGCCCCTAACCTTGGAGCGCAATGGCCACGCAGCCCTCCACCCCCTCCGACGTTGCGCATGCCCTGAGTCTTCACGGCTACATCCCCGACGACGGCTTGGCCACCTCCGTCTTCCTCGCGATGACGCTCCGGCGGCCGCTGCTGCTGGAGGGCGAGGCCGGTGTCGGCAAGACCGAAGTGGCCAAAGTACTCAGCCGCTGGACGGGCGGCGAGCTGATTCGCCTGCAGTGCTACGAGGGCATCGATGTCACCCAGGCCGTGTACGACTGGGACTACAGCCGCCAGCTGCTGCACCTGCGCGCCGCCGAGGCCACGGGCGAGTCGCTGGGCCTCACGACCAACGCACTAGAGCAGCAGCTCTACAACGAACGCTTCTTGCTCAAGCGGGCGCTGCTGCAAGCCATCGACCACGTTGGTGACACACCGCCCGTCTTGCTGATCGACGAGATCGATCGGGCCGACGACGAGTTCGAGGCGTACCTGCTGGAAGTGCTCTCCGAGTACCAGATCACGGTGCCCGAGATCGGCCGGTTCAGCGCCGTGCGCCCGCCGCTGGTGATCCTCACCTCGAACCGCACGCGCGACGTGCACGATGCACTCAAGCGCCGCTGCCTGTACCACTGGGTCGAGCACCCCGACTTCGAGCGCGAGGTGCGCATCGTGCGTATGCGCGTGCCGCAGGCACTGGACCGCCTGGCACGCCAAGTAGCCGGCGCGGTGGAAGCCCTGCGCACCCTGAACCTCTACAAGCCACCGGGCGTTGCCGAGACCATCGACTGGGCGCAGGCCCTCGCCGCGCTGGGCCGCACCGAGCTGGATGAGGAAATTGTGGAGGCCACGCTGGGCGCCGTTCTCAAATACCGCGAGGACCAGGACCGCACCCGACAGCACGGCATCGCCAACCTCGTCAAACAAGCCTTCGAGCGCGGTCTTCACAACACGTGACTGACACGGGCCCTGCGAACGACATGGTTCTCGAAACCAGCACGCCAGCGGAGCGGATGGCAGTCACGTTCAGCCGTGTCCTACGCGGTGCCGGTCTTCGCGTGCCTCTGGGCAGCGTGCTGACGTTCGTCGACGCACTCGCGCAGGTTGGCATCGACGACCGCGACAGCGTCTACTGGGCCGGCATGGCCACGCTGGTGCGTAAGCCGGAGGACTTCGACCTCTACAACCGTTCGTTCGCCGTGTTCTGGCTGTCTGCGGCCGACACTTCCGCGCAACAGGCCGCGCCCGAGCCACTGCACATCACGCTTGCCGTCGACGACGACAGCGACGACGGCGCTGGCGACGAGAGCATTGAGGCCAACGACGACCCGACGTTGGTCCTGCGTTTCAGCGCGGCGGAAGTACTGCGCAACAAAGACTTCGCTGCCTACACCAACGACGAGCTGCGGCTTGCGCAGGAGCTGATGTCGCGGCTTCGCTTCATCGGGCCGCCGCGACGCTCGTTCCGCTACAGCAGCTCGCGCCACGGCCGACGGCCAGACCTGCCCGCCACCATCCGCGCATCACTGCGAGCCGGTGGTGAACCGATTCGTCGACAGTGGCGCGAACCCGGCGAACGCCTGCGCCGACTGGTCGTACTGCTCGACATCTCCGGCTCCATGGAGCCCTACGCCCGCGCCATGCTGCGGTTCGTCCACGCTGCCGTCTCCGGTCGTCAGCGAGTGGAGGCGTTCGCCATTGGAACCCGCCTCACGCGCATGACCAAGGAGCTGCACAGCCGCGACCCAGACAGCGCGCTCGCGGCCGCCAGCCAGCGGGTGCACGACTGGAGCGGAGGCACGCGCCTCGGCGAGTGCCTCAAGGTGTTCAACGACCAGTGGGGCGTGCGCGGGATGGCCCGAGGAGCGATCGTTGTCATCCTCAGCGACGGATGGGACCGCGGTGACCCGGAAGTGCTGGCGGATCAGATGAAACGGTTGCAGCGCGTCACATACCAAACCGTGTGGGTCAACCCGCTGAAAGTAACCCCCGGCTACGCACCGCTGGCGCGGGGAATGGCTGCGGCCCTGCCGTACGTTGATGCGTTCGTGGAAGGGCACAGCATGGCTGCGATGCAAGAGTTGGCAACGGTGATCGCATCGGCTCCGCCGCGCCGCCAATCACACGCTGCGCAAGTGGGGACACGATGAGAGAACTACTCGACGACATCGATCGCTGGCGCGCCGCTGGCACACGGGTCGCAATTGCACGCGTGGTCGACATCGAAGGGTCGGGCCCACGCCTGCCTGGTGCTGCGATGGCCGTCAACGAGGCCGGCGAGGTCGCGGGCAGCGTCAGCGGCGGTTGTGTCGAAAGCGCCGTCGTCTCCGAGGCGCTGGCCATCCTTCACGGCGACGCGCCCGCCCGCATCGTCACCTTCGGCTACAGCGACGACGACGCCTTCGCCGTCGGCCTCACGTGCGGCGGCACCATTCGCCTGTTCATCGAACCCCTCGACTGGTGATGAACACGTACTCACAGCTCGAAGCGCGCATTCGAGCCGAGCAACCGGTTGCTCTGGTGACAGTCATCGAGAGCGCTGCCGTTGGCGTCACGGTCGGCAGCAAACTGCTGGTAGCCCCGGACATTGCGCCCGTCGGCTCGTTGGGCAGTGCCGAGCTGGACCGCATTGCCGCCCGCGATGCACTCGGCGAGCTCGAGGCGGGGCGCAGCGGTGTGCGCCACTACGGCCCCAACGGCGAGACCACTCCTGAAGACCTGGTCGACACGCCGATCGTCGTCGCGTTCATCGAAAGCTGGGCCCCTCCGCCGCAGATGTGGATCTTTGGCGCCGTCGACTTCACCGCCGCGCTCGCCAAGGTCGCCAAAGTCCTGGGGTATCGGGTGATGGTCTGTGACGCACGCGAGATCTTCGCCACTCGCCGACGGTTTCCGATGGCCGACGAAGTGGTGGTCTCGTGGCCGGCACCGGTGTTCGCCGAGCGCGGGCACACGCTGGCATCGCGCGACGCCATCTGCATTCTCACCCACGACCCGAAGTTCGATGTGCCTGCCGTCGTTGGCGCACTGGCCACCACCGCGGGCTACATCGGCGTCATGGGCAGTCGCACCACACACGCCAAGCGGCTAGAACGCCTCTCCGAGGTCGGTGTCGACCAGCCTGAACAGCTCGCTCGGCTGATGTCGCCGGTGGGGCTGGACCTTGGCGCCCGCACCCCGGAGGAAACGGCCATCTCCATCTGTGCCGAGATCATCGCTCGCCGCACCGGCCGGGCCACCCCATCGCTGCGTGATGCAAGCGGCCCCATCCACGGCTGAGGATGGGACTGGTTGTTGCTGTTCAGCCGGTGGGGTCGCCGAAGCGAGCCGAGTTCACCCGGCGGCCAGAAATGAACGACAGTTCCACGTTACGCCCGGTGAAAGGAGAGTGGATGATGGCGCTGTCGATGCCGAGGTACATCATCACGTGGCCGGGGTAGTAGACGAGATCGCCGGCCTGGGCGGTGTCTCGGGTCAGGGCGACAGCGTTGTTGAT
>JAYVVY010000428.1:0-3321 GCA_043786575.1 Ilumatobacteraceae bacterium | reverse complement strand
GGCGACACCGTCGAGATGGCGTACGTCGACCAGAGCCGCGATGTGCTGGACCCCGATGCGTCGGTGTACGAAGAGATCACCGGTGGCGTCGAGCACATGAAGGTGGGCAACCGCGAGATCCACGGCCGCGCGTACTGCGCCAGCTTCAACTTCAAGGGCGCCGATCAGCAAAAGCGTGTTGGCGACCTGTCCGGTGGCGAGCGCAACAGAGTTCACCTGGCGAAGGTGCTCAAGAACGGCGGCAACGTGCTGTTGCTCGACGAACCCACCAACGACCTCGATGTCGATACGTTGCGGGCGTTGGAGCTAGCGCTCGACGACTTCCCCGGTTGCGCCGTGGTCATCAGCCACGATCGCTGGTTCCTCGACCGCATCGCTACGCACGTGCTGGCGTTCGAGGGTGACAGCCAAGTTCGTTGGTTCGAAGGCAACTTCAGTGAGTACGAGACGTGGCGCCACAAGGAACTGGGCTCCAGCGCGGACCAGCCGCACCGCATCAAGTACAAGCCACTGGCCCGCTGAGGGCATGAGCGTTCAGACCGAGACCGACAACGAACTGGCGACTCGCCTTGCGGTTGAGGCTGGCCAGCTACTGGTCGGCGTGCGCGCTGAACTGTTCGGTCGCGGCGCACCCTCGTGGCAGGTGATGGACACTGGCGACCTGGCCAGCCACCGCTTCCTGTTGAAGGCCTTCACCGAGGCACGGCCCAACGATGCCGTGTTGTCGGAGGAGGGCGTCGAGGATCCTCGTCGCTTCACGGCCGATCGCGTCTGGATCATCGACCCGCTCGACGGCACCAACGAGTTCGGGGAACACGGTCGCTCCGACTGGGCTGTGCACATCGCACTGTGGGAGCGCGACAGATTCGTCGCGGGCTCAGTCAGCCTGCCCGCGCTCGACCTTGTTTTCTCCACCGATCCCGCACCGACGTTGCCCATTCCCGAGCGCGAGCGGCCGCGCCTGATCACCAGCCGCAACCGGAACCCCTACGCGGCCGTCGTCGTCGCGAATGCTCTGGGTTGCGACGCGGTGCGTTTGGGCTCGGCCGGCGCAAAGGCGATGGCCATCGTTGTTGGCGAGGCCGACATCTATGTGCACGAGGGCGGCATGTATCAGTGGGACAGCGCCGCACCGGCGGCGGTCGCACTTGCCGCCGGGCTACACGTCAGCCGCGTGGACGGGTCGCCGATGGTGTTCAACGAGCGCGACCCCTGGCTGCCCGACTTCCTGGTCTGTCGCAAGGAGTACGCCGAACCCGTGCTGGAAGCACTTCGAAACGGCCGCCAGGCTCGCTGAGGCTGTTCGCGCGATCAACGTGACGTCTGACACGCTGTTTTCCTAAATGCGGCGTACAGTTTCGTCATGGAGAGCGGACATCTCAACCCACCTTTGACGCGTCGCCTGCCAGGCATGGCCGTCGCCGCGATCGCATCGCTCGGCGCCGGTGCGGTACATGCTGCCGCCGCTGGTGTGCACGCTGAGCACCCCCGGCTGGCGCAGCTGTTCATTCTGATGGCAGCGGCCCAACTGGGCGTCGGGCTGTGGGCGCTGCTGCGGCCCACGCAGCTTGCGGCGTGGGCCGTCGCGGCAGTGAACGCGCTTGCTGTCGGCGCGTGGCTGGTCACACGGCTCACGGGCGTCTCATGGATCGCCGGCTTGGAAACTCGTGAGGCAGCGCAGTTCGCCGATACCGCATGCGCCTTGATGGGCGCCGTCGCCGTTGGCGCTGCTGTGAGTGCCTGCCTTGTTGGCTGGCGTCCGTCGCACCCCGCTCGCATTGCGATGCCGTCGCTGTTGATCGCTGCCCTCGCAATTCCAGCCATGTGGACCGGCAGCACCCATGTTCATTCGCATAGCGACGCCGTCGCCCACGACGACCACGCAGTCGACCCCGCCACTGGCGACGCCGTCGCCCACGACGACCACGCAGTCGACCCCGCCACTGGCGATACCGTCGCCCACGACGACCACAGCACAGACCACAGCACAGACCACAGCACAGACCCCGTCGCAGCCGCGGGGTGGCCGCGACCATGGGACCCCGCTGTTGGCATCGACCTGTCCGGTGTGCCAGGCGTCAGCGTCGAGCAGCAGTTGCGGGCTGATCAGCTCATTCAGGACACCCTGAAGGACCTACCCAAGTGGGCCACCACGGCCGCTGCAGTTGCAGACGGTTACAAGAGCATCGGCGATGCCGGCACAGGCGTCGAGCACTACATCAAGGCCTCGCTGATCCAAGACGATGTGATGCTTGACCCAACGCAGCCCGAGTCGCTTGTGTATCAGGTCGACGGCGATGCGCGCACGCTCACCGGCGCCATGTTCATCGCCAGCGCACGACCAACTGACGATCCCGAGATCGTCGACTTCGCGGGTCCGTTGATGACCTGGCACAACCACGGCAACCTGTGCTGGGCGCTCGTCGACGGTGTTGCCAAAGTCGTAGGAATCACCGATGCCGCCGGCGTCTGCGCGAACGGCGTGAACACCGGTGGCGAGAACCCGATGGTGCACGTCTGGATTGCCCCGAACCAATGCGGCCCGTTCGCCGCCCTGGAGGGCGTTGGCGCCGGCCAGGCGGCCGTGAGCGAGGCCGATCGAGTCGACAAGTGCAGCGCGCACGACCACACTGCAACGGCAACCGCCACCCCCAAGCCCTACGACCCAACGCAGCCCATCGACCTGTCGGGCACACCCGGTGTCACTCCCGAGCAGCAGGCCGCCGCCGAGAACCTGATTGCAGTGACGATCGTTCGTCTTCCTCAATGGAGCGACTACAAGGTCGCGGAGGCCGCCGGCTTCCGAAGCATCGGTGATGGCTTTTTGGGGGTCGAACACTTCATCAACTGGGACTGGATCAATGACGGCATCGTCCTGGACCCGGACTACCCCGAGAGCCTGGTGTACGAGCCGCAGCCCGATGGGACAAAAAAGCTGGTCAGCGCAATGTTCATGCTGTCCGACGACGTGCCACTGGAGGAGGCGCCCGACATCGGTGGTGCGCTGATGCAGTGGCACATTCACGACAATCTCTGTTTCACCGATGATCCGACGGCAGCTCGAGTCGGCGGCATCACGTCGGCGGACGGAAACTGCCCCGCCGGTCTCGTCAAGTTCCGCCCGGCGGCGATGATTCACGTGTGGATCACCCCGCACCCCTGTGGGCCGTTTGCTGCCCTTGAGGGCGTTGGCGCCGGGCAGATCGTCGCTGGCGCAGAGCGCCTGTGCGATACAGCCCACGGCTCTCACTGATCAGCGCGGACGCGGCTAGGGCAGCTCCAACACCGTCACCACGCCGGTGCTGCCGTCCACTCGCACGC
>JAYVVY010000427.1:0-5541 GCA_043786575.1 Ilumatobacteraceae bacterium | reverse complement strand
CTGGGCGATGCGTTCATCGCCGTCGAGCTACCCAGCAACGCCAAGCGCGACCACTCTGTGCTCACCGAACAGCGCGACGAACCCAGCGTGCAGCGCGTGTTGCAGTTCTTCAGAGAGAAGCTCCAGAGCTGGTGATGCTGTTAGTTGGCTAGGCCGAGGGCGTCGTTGGCCATTTGCTTGGTGGTGTTGTAGTCGGCCTTGCCGTTGGGCGCCCGCGGCACCTGGGTGACGAAGACGACCCGCTTGGGTGCCTTGAAGGCGGCCAGGTCTCGCTTCACGCCGGCGATCACTTCGGCCTCGGTGACAACTGTGCCCTCAGCAATCGATGCGACAGCGGTGACCGACTGACCGAACTTCTCATCCGCGATGCCGACGACCAAGCAGTCGACAACGCCGTCAACACGCTTGACCGACTCTTCGACTTCCTCGGGGAAGATCTTCTCGCCGCCGGAGTTGATGACCTGGCTGCCGCGACCGAGCAGGATCAGTGCGCCGTCGGCGGCGACCATGGCCATGTCGCCGGGAAACGAGTAGCGCACGCCATCGATGGTGCGGAACGTGCGGCCCGACTTCTCCTCATCTTTGAAGTAGCCCAGGGGCACCAGGCCACCGGCCGCGACCAAACCCACCTCGTCACTGCCCGGAGTCACCTCACTGCCGTCCTCCATGAACACCTTCGTCGTCGGGCTCTGCGTGAACTTGGCAGTCGAGGGAGGCATTCCCTTCATGGAGATGCTGCTGCCCATCGAGCCTTCCGACGAGCCGATTGCGTCAAGCAGGACGACATGCTCGATGCGGTCGAGCAACTGTTCCTTTACCTCTGCCGTCCACATCACGCCGGACGAGATGATCATCCTCAGCTGGGAGAGGTCGTACGGGGTGCCGGCTGCGGTGGCCTCGTCGAATGCACGAATGAGCGGCTTGGAGAACGAGTCGCCAACGATGGTCATGTTGGTCACGGCTTCGTCCTGCACGGTACGCAGCACTTCGTTTGCGTCGAGCGAACGGCTCTGCAACGTGACGACGGTGGCGCCGCCCAGCTGCGGAATCATCGCGCCAAGCCACACGCCCGTGCCATGCATCAACGGCGCGCACGGCATGGAAACCATTCCGCCGCCGGCATCCATCATGCCTTTGACGAGTGGTGCAACGTCGGTCGCTTCGGTCGGCGGTGTCAGCCCGAGCATCGGAAGGCCCATAGTGGCGAACGCGCGGGTCATCCCGCCAATGTCGTACATCACACCCTTGGGCATGCCGGTGGTACCGCCGGTGTACAGCATGTAGATGTCGTCCTCACTGCGCGTGATCCGCGGCATTGGGGCGTGGCTGGCCATTACCTCCTCGTACCGGCGCGCCACCGGCACCTGCCCGGCGCCACCGTCGTCGACTTCGATGAACAGCTTCAGCTTGGGCAGCCGGTCGCGGACGCGCGCCACGCGATCGCCCAGCGATGAGTGAAACACGATGGCCTCCGCATCGGCGTTGTCCAGCAGGTACCACAGCTCTTCGTCCATGTAGCGGTAGTTGATGTTGATGGGCACACCGCGCATCTTGAACGCTCCGTAGTGGGCTTCGAGATACTCGTTGCCGTTGTAGAGGAAGAGCCCGATCTTCGAGTTCGGGCCCAGCCCGGCGGCGTCGAAGGTGGCAGCCATACGGGCAGCGCGTTCGTCGTATTGCGCCCAGGTGAATCGTCTGTCGCCGTGGACGACGGCGGTGTGGTCGCCGATCGCGTCAGCGAGTGTTTCCCATACGGTGGCGAAGTGGAACTCCATACGCCGATGGTAGCTACCCGAGTTCGTGGCCGTACATCTCACCCAGCGGGTCGCTGATCAGTTCCAGCCGCTCGCCGTCCGGACCGCGAAAGTACAGCGACGACCCGTCGACGTGCGAGCACTCCACACCTGCCGCCTCCAGTCGCTGCTTGGCAGCTTCCCACTGCGGCCGATCGATGGAAATGGCGAGGTGGTGATGACCGCCTAGTACTTCCATATAAGGGCCAAGGTCCAGCCCGGGCAGATCGAAGAACGCGAGTGCATTGCCGTGGCCGATGTCGAAGAAGAAGTGGGTGCTGCCCTCGTAGTCGCGGTTCTCGAACATCTCGATCAGCGGGAAGCCCAGCAGGCCGTCGTAGAAATTGACGGTGTGTTCCACGTCGCTACTGAGTAGCGCGACGTGATGCACGCCGCGGGCGGTCGAAGCGGGCCGTTCCGCCCTTGGCTTGAGGTGCAGTTCGGTCAGTTCCGCGCGCCGTGCTGTCAGTGCGTCGCGTTGTTCGCTGTCTATGCCGTGGCCCATACCGACAGTTCAGCACCTTCTGCGCCGGCAGTGAACACCAGCGGCCCGGAATCTGTCAGGCGGACAGCGTCGCCCGTGGCGAGTTTGCCCGCTTCGTCCAAGGAGCCGCTGCCAACGGCAACGAAGAGATGGACGTGAGGTGCCACGGGAATGGTGACGGCTTCGCCCGGTTGGAAGCGCCCGCCCCACAGCACCGCGTTGCGCTGGTGCACCGTGATTGCACCCTCGTGGCCCTGTCCGCTGGCGATTGGCACTAGCCCGCCGGCGTTGAGCGCCTCGTTGAGGTCCAGCTGTTCGTAGCCGGGCTCGATGCCGGCGGTGTCCGGCGGCACCCACATCTGCAAGAAGTGCACGGGCTCATCGGCGCTGGCATTGAACTCGCTGTGGCGAATGCCGGAACCGGCGCTCATCCGCTGCGCGAGGCCCGGATAGAGGATGCCGTGGTTGCCCTCGCTGTCCTTGTGCTCCAGGCGGCCGGAAAGCACCCAGGTGACGATCTCCATGTCGCGGTGGCCATGTGTGCCAAAGCCCTGGCCAGCGGCGACCACGTCGTCGTTGTTGACCAGGAGCAGGCCGTGGCCCTCATGCTCTGGGGAGTAGTGCGGGCCGAAGTTGAACGAGTGCTGCGAGTGCAGCCAGCCGGCGTCGGTGAGGAAGCGGTCGGTGGCTCGCTGGACGGTGAACGTTGTCATGATCAACACAATATAGTTGCGTACGCAACTATTCCGCAACCCCGTTCAGCCAAGGCCGTTCAGCCAGTGCCGTTCAGCCAGTGCCGTTCAGCCAGTGGGCACGACGATGCCGCGGGGGCGGGCGACGTCGGCTACGGCAGCCCATTCGGCGGCTGTGTCGTAACCCAGCGCCCAAAACACCACGCCACCTATGCGTTGCTCGCGGGCCACATCGACCCGTGCGCGGACCCCGGCTGGGTCCATGAAGTGCACCTCACGTGTCTGTACGCAGCTGTTGGTGCCGTCGTTGCTCTCGCGTTGGTAGGTGAACGTGGACTCTTGGGTGCCCTCATCACGAACTGCCGTGGCGCCGTACTGCACCAGCAGGGCAGCGACCTCGCGAAGATTGGGGTCCACCTTGCCGGGGGTGTCTGGCGGGCAGTTGCCAGTGGTGCCGACCACCCAGTTACGCCCGTACATCGGCACACCGAGGATGATCTTGCTGTCGTCGCCGACGGCCTTTTTGGCCGCCTTCACCGTGCTGCGCACCCACGCGAGCGGGGCGATGGGGCCGGGGCGGTCGGTGGAGTAGTCGTAGGCCATGATGCGAATACGGTCGACGTGATTGCCTATTGCTGCGTAGTCGTAGACCCAATAGCCGCTGTCGCCGGTGCGCTCGGTGTCGTAGATGGGCGGGATGCTGACCGTCAGCAGCTTGCCGCCGAAGTGCAGCGCGGTGGCGAGCTCGTCGATGAAGGCCACCCAGTTCGGCCGCGTTGTGTCCCAGGTCTCGCGTCCGTCGGCGAACGCGAACTGTTCGTAGTCGATGTCGATGCCATCGAAGTCGTTCTGCTGGGCGATGGCAGCGATTGTCATCACGTGCTGCGCGCGCTGCGCTGGGTCGGCCAGGACGGCAGCCATTCCGCCCGCTGGCATGCCGTCCGTGATGGCGGGGATGACCTTGGCGCCCCGCTGGCGAATGGTTGCGACCAGTGCAGCCAACTCGTCGTCGCTGCCAGGGAAGTTGATGTCGGTGGCACCCGTGGAGGAGTATCCGAACGGCGAGACCTCGTGCAGCGTTGCGCCGTGCGTGTCGATCGTGGCGGTGGCTTCCGGCATCACCCAATATGGCGCCCACCCGCTCATCGGAATGTCCTTGAGCGGCGCAGCGGCGGTGTCGCTGCGAACGATGGTTGCAGCGGCCGCCCCAAGAACGGCGACCACGAGCAATGCGATCAACGGCCACAGGCGCGACTTGCGGCGTCGTGCGTTGGTGGCGCGTGCGCCGATTCCGAGCTCGCTGCCATCCAGTTCCCGCAAGGATCGGACAACGGTGTAGCCGCGGCCGTTGGGGACATCGACCACATTCGGGATCGCGAATGTGCGACACCCGGCCGCAACCGCGCTGGCGACGCCGGTGGGCGAGTCCTCAATGGCCACGCAGTCTTTGGCACGCACGCCCAGCCGACTGGCGGCGGTGAGGTACGGCTCTGGGTGCGGCTTGCCGTGGGTGACTTCGTCGCCGGTGATGACGACATCGAATGTGCCAGGTGGCAAAGTCTTCACGACGGCGTCGGCAAAGCGGGTCCAGCTCATCGTGACGAGTGCGCAGGGAATGCCCGCCTTGCGCAGCGCTATCAACGTGTCGCGGGCGCCTGGCCGCCACGGCACCTTGCGCTGGACGCGAGAGATGACCCCGTCGAGAAGGCGGTTGACGATGTCATCGATCGGCATGTCGACGCCGCCCTGGTCGCGCAGGATCGCGGCCGAGGTGCGCAGGTCGTTGCCCACCATCGAGTGCGCTTTGTCCTGGTCCCAGTGGCCACCGAATTCGTTGACTAGTTCGTACTCGCACTCGATCCAGTACGGCTCGGTGTCGACGATGGTGCCGTCCATGTCCCACAGCACGGCCGCCGGGCGCGCCACGGCGCGGGGATTCTTCGTGGCAGCCGTCATCTCGTCAATGACCTTAGTTGGCAGCCCTTGGAAGGAGTGGGCAGCGCCGTCAAAGCGACAGCGCGACTCGGCGTGCTTCGAGGATGGCTTCGTGGATGGTGCGCGGGGCGACGCAATCGCCAGCCTGAGCCGTGGCACCGACGATTGGCTCCGTTGGCAGGCGGAAGCCGCAGTCGACGAGCGCAGCACATGGAACAACGCGCCGATCGCCGCTGAAGCGGTCCTCCAGCTCGATCTCTCCGGCGCGGACGGCACGCAGCAGGCTGCGGCGCTCAATGGAGGCGCCCTGCTGCTGCAGCCTCACATTCGCAGGTGCGAGGTCGCCCGTTCGGGAGAGTTCGTTGCCGGCGATTTGGTCCTGGGTGATCAGGATCGCGCGGGTGCCCAGCGTCTCTGCAAGTGCGATGGCAATCGGGCCGCCGATGGGGTCGAAGAGTGCGATCTGCCCGTCGGGAAGTGCTGTGCCGCGAGCGACGTCGACGACGTCAATGACGACTGCGCCCTCTGCGATCTCGTATGAACGGGTGCCGGGGACAGCACCGGTGCACTGCACGACGGCTTCGCCGGCGGCTGCGACGAGAGCGGTGGAACTGAGCTGTATCTGCACGCCGGCGGT
>JAYVVY010000426.1:0-3342 GCA_043786575.1 Ilumatobacteraceae bacterium | reverse complement strand
TCGACGGTTTCAGCCGTGTGCAGGAAGCCGACGTACTGGCCATCCCGGACCCGAACACATTCGAAGTGCTGCCGTGGGGCGATCCGAAGTCCGTTGAGGCTCGCGTGTTCTGCGACATCCACCACCTCGACGGTTCGCCGTTCGAGGGCGACCCGCGCCAGGTGCTGCGCCGCAACCTGCGCGCCGCGCACGAGCAGGGCTTCACCTTTTACGTTGCCCCCGACCTTGAGTTCTTCTACTTCGCCCCGCCGGAAAAGGGCCAGGCACCGGTGCCCTTGGACGAGGGCGGCTTCTTCGATCTCACCACCACCGACGTGTCCGGCACTCTTCGCAAGGAGACCATCCGCACGCTCGAAACCATGAGCATTCCCGTGGAGTACAGCTTCCACGAGGACGCCCCCAGCCAGCACGAGATCGACCTGCGCCACACCGACGCGCTCAACATGGCCGACAGCGTGATGACCTTCCGCCTGGTCGTGAAGGAAGTCGCCGCCAAGCAGGGCGTGCACGCCACGTTCATGCCCAAGCCGCTGGAAGGCGTGCAGGGCAGCGGCATGCACATGCACTTCAGTCTCTTCCAGGGCGAGAACAATGCGTTCTACAGCGACGACGACCCGTACAACCTGTCGCTCATCGCCAAGCAGTTCATGGCCGGCCTGCTGCGCCACGCCGCCGAGATCACCGCCATCACCAACCAGACGGTCAACAGCTACAAGCGGCTGGTGCCCGGCTTCGAAGCGCCAGTACACATCAGCTGGGCTCGTAACAACCGCAGCGGCCTCATCCGGGTGCCGGTGCCCAAGCGCGGCAATGCAAGCGCCACTCGCATCGAGTACCGCAGCCCCGACCCGGCATGTAACCCGTATCTCGCGTTCAGTGTCATTCTCGCTGCCGGTCTGAAGGGCATCGCCGAGGGTTACGAGCTGGCCCCCGAGGCCGCGGCCAACCTGTTCGAGCTGGACGACGCCGCGTTGGCCGCACTCAGCATCGAGACGCTGCCGCAGTCACTCAGCGACTCGCTGAAGGTGATGGAGAAGTCGGAGTTGGTGCGTGAAGCCCTTGGCGAGCACATCTTTGAATGGTTCCTGCGCAACAAGCGCAGCGAGTGGCGTGCGTACAAGACGCACGTCAGCCAGTTCGAGTTCGACCGGTATCTGCGAGCGCTGTGATGAACGAGGCTCGGTAGATGGAACTGGTCGCGGTCTTCCCCGAGCCACCGCCGTCAGATCTTGCGCGCACGCTCGACCTCGCCGGCTACCGCTGGAAAGCCGTCAGCTCGGCTGAAGACGCTGCTCGCAACGAGCCGACTACCGGGTGGGCAGGCGCCGTGATCGCGTGCGACGCCGACCCCGATGGAGCCTGGGCTTTGTGCCGGGCATTGCGCAAGCGCGACACGCCCGTCAGCCCGGTGATGGTGCTGGTCAGCGGCGGCCAGCTGGCCGACCTACAACTGCGCGACGAACTGTTCGACGACTTCTGCCTCACGCCGTTCCACCCCGTGGAAGTGGAAGCCCGGCTGCGCCACCTTTTCTTCCGCGGCGGCAACGAAGCGCGCCCCGAGATGGTGGAGTACAGCGGTCTGGCATTGAACCTGGAGACCTACCAGGCCAGCATCGAAGGCCACCCGCTGGACCTGACGTACATGGAGTACGAGTTGCTCAAGTTCCTCGCCCAAAACCCGGGCAAGGTGTTCACACGCGAGATTCTGCTCAGCCGAGTGTGGGGCTACGAGTACTACGGCGGCGCCCGCACCGTCGACGTTCATATCCGCCGTCTGCGTGCGAAGCTGGGCGAGGAACATGCCAACCTGATCCAGACCGTGCGCAGCGTCGGCTATCGCTTCGGCCAAAGCCGCTGGGGCAGCTAGAGCTACAACTGTTGCAAGCCCTGCAGTATCAACAGGCTGAGGGCCAGCTGCCCGTTGTCGTTGGGGTGCAGGTTGTCGCTACGCAGCACTGTCTGGCCCGGGGCGGAAGCCACCGAGTACCAGTCGGCGATGGCGGCATTGCCCCGGGCTGTCAACCGCTGCGCCAGCACAGTGTTGAACAGCACCGTGTCGTCGAGGTATTGCTCGCGGTACGTGTTGACCCACACCAGCGGCTTGTCGGGAATCATGGCAGTGATCAGGTCAATCAGCGCGCCGTACTGGTCGGCGCCGGAGTAGCTGCCCACGTCGTTGGTGCCCAACTCGATCACCCATGCGTCGGGGTCCACACCCTCCGCCAAGAGGTTGTAGGTGGTGATCACACCGCTGAGTGGGGCGTCGCCTTTGCCATTGCCCACTTCGATGCGGCGGCTGTGCTTGCCCTCAATGCGCAAGTCCTCGACGCCCGCATCCGTCAGCGTGGTGGTCAATGTGGGCGCGCTGCCTTCGGTGATCGAGTCGCCCACCACCGCTACCGACGTGATGGCCGTGCGCGACGAACCAAGCGTGCCACCCGGCGCAGGGAGCAGCGGCGTCGCGGTGTTGCCGCCAGTGCCTGCGCGGGTGGACGAGCAGCCAGCCACCACCACGGCGCCGAGCGCCAGGAAGGTTCGCCGGCTGAAGGTGCTCACGGAGCCATCGTAGGTTGCGAGTGCTGTCGGATACCGGCGGCCCGCCCGTCAGTCCAGTAAGTCGGCGGCGGGCAGATTGGCGGCGGGTGCGTCGGCCCCGGCCACCCCCGGCGCCTGCCCGAGTGCATCCTCCAGCCGGCGCAGCGAGTACTCCGGCAGCGTGGTGTGCACCAGGCGAGCAAATGGGAAGCGTTGCAGCTCGGTGGCCAGGGCACCGACATCCAGGTTCTCCAGCAGCAATACGACGGTGGTGGTACTGGGCTGCACGGACTCGCGGAACCACTGCACCCACTCGTCGGGCACGCCGAGATCGATGACCTTTGCGGCCCCGGCGCCGATGCCTGCACCAACCGCACCACCAACGAGCCAACCGACCGGGCCACCAAACATGAGGCCCAACAGACCACACCACACACCGCTGGAGAGCGCCGTGCGGCCAGGCTGTGGGTCGATGGTTTCACGGACGGCCGAGTTGCCGGCAGCGTCCTTGGAGACGATGACAGCGTCGCGCAGCTTCAGCGACCCCTTGACGGCCAGGCCGGTTGCTGCGGTCAGGAACTCCTGCGCACGCAACGCATCCGGCAACGACACCCCCACCAAAAACTGATCAGGCTTGTCGTTCAATGCAGGGGCGTTACTCATGGCTGCACCGTACCCCGGTCAGCCACTTCCCAACCCCGCGGACTTGCCCGATTGTCAAAGACGGTGATCAGCCGAGCTGCTGAATCCGCGCCGCGTGACGGGCATGGCTGTGCAGTACGTGCGGAAGGTCAGGGTGCAGTACTT
>JAYVVY010000425.1:0-15058 GCA_043786575.1 Ilumatobacteraceae bacterium | reverse complement strand
TGCGGCCCGGCGAGCCTTCACGCGATCGGCCAACGGCGGACTGACACACGCTGCAGTAGCGCTTCTCCTCCGCCACCACCGGCGGGTTCATCAGGCTGTGGCGCGGGTCGACCTCCGCGGTCGGCGGCACGTGTGTCAGCCCAGCACCCAAGCGCGACGGGTTGGCGCCGCCACCCAATCGCCGCGTCGGCCGCGAGCCCGTCGGGCCACCGGTGTTGCGCGACGAACCGAGCGGCACGCTGCCCAGCCGGCTGGTGGCTGACCGTGTGCTGGCCCCGCCGACTCCAGCCGTCGCGCCCGAAAGCGGCGAGGTCGCACTGGTCGTTGGTCCACTGGTCGTTGATCCGCTAGTCGCGAACGCAGCGAGGCCGCATACGTCGCAGTACCCATCAACGATCGAACCCGTGCAACCGGGCTGGCCACACCTCATCTCGCGGCCTCCTTGACCTTGGCATTGACGAGGGACATGTACTGGTCGACCAGCTCGGTACCACGGTCAAGATCACACGGTGCCGCCCAGAGGACGGCCTTGGCCTCTTGGTAGAGCGAATCGAGCTCGGGTAGCTCCATCACGCCCCCTTCCGATGCCTTATCGGCGAAGGCCTGGACTAGCCCACGCAGCTCGTCACGCCGATCGAGTGCAGCCTGAAAGCGACGCTCCGCTTCAGCGAGCGCGGCGGCGACGCGATCAACCCGGGTGAGTACCGGCGTAATTCGGCCGCGCGCCGCAACCCACGTCAGCCCGGTGACGTCCGGTAGATCAACACCAACAGTTGCCACTGACGGGACAGCAAGCGGTGGCGCCTGCAGCACCTTCTCGCGGCACCGTGCCGCAAGCTCGCGCACACGTGCCTCCGTTGCCGTCAGGGCTTCGAGCCGCGCGGCGACGGCATCCCACTGCTGCAGCGCACGCTCTCGTTCCTTGGCGGCACTTTCCAGGCTGGCGCGAACCGAGGCAGCTTCACTGGCGATGTGAGGAAGGTCATCGCGACGGTTCAACGATTCGCGAAGGTGAGCGACTTGATTGACCTGCATACCCAAGTCCTCGGCCAACCGTTCTGCCACTGTCAGGTCGGTGTCGGCCATGTCCGCAGTAGTGGCGGCGTCTATCTGGGCCCGCTCCCGGCCGGCCACCGACCGTTCGACGCGCTGCACGACGGCATCGAGCAGCGTGGCCGCCTCGACCAGCGAGTTGCCGACCAACTCGCCCAGGTCATCCTTCAGCGGTTGGGTGCTCAGGTCGTTCGCCGCCGCACGATCGCGCTGAACGAGGTCGGCAATCTTCTGCAGTCGATCGGTGATGGCCTTGCGACACACGAAGGCTGCAGCCACATCGGCCTGGTCGCCGGCCGTTCCTGCCGAGCGAACCCTCTCCTCCAAGGACAGCAACGCGTCGGTGCGAGCCGCCACCCACTCGCCCCACTCGGCGAGCAGCTGCGTGATCTCGGTGGCGGAGGGGACGCGAATTCTGTTGCCCATCAGGACTCCACTCGCCCGTAACGTGCGGCGGGCGGCGTTTGCGGGCCGAGCGTGTCAAGAAGCCAACGGTCGTAGATGGCCTGCCAACGGCCGTCAGTGCGCATCTCGTCGAGGAGTGCATTCACGAACTTGACGAAGTCGATGTGTTCGGCGGGCATTCCCAGTCCGTACGGCTCGTTGGTGAAGCTGTCGCCCACCACCCGGGTCGCGGGGTCCTGAGCTCCGAGCCCAGCGAGCACGGTGTCGTCGCCCGTGATCGCTTGCACCTCGCCGGCCTGCAGCGCGACCAGGCAATCGCTGATGTCGGGCACTGCGACTGCCTTGATGGCTGGGTAGTCGGCAAGCTTCTCCTGGTTGGTGCTGCCGTCCGGCACGCACACGGTGGCGCCCGCAGCATCGAGTTTGTCGATGCCGGTGTACGGCGACGTGACCTCCACCAGAACACGCTGGCCAGAGGTGTAGTACTCCGAACTGAATGCAATCTGCTGCCAGCGCACACAGTTGATGGTCATGGTATGCGCCACGATGTCGACGTCGCCGCTACGCAGCTTGGGAATGCGCTGGCTGTAAGGGATGACGACGAAGTCGAGGGAGTCGTACGCGGCCTCGTCGTCGACTCCGAAGATGGCCTTGGCGACTTCCTTCAACATGTCGATGTCGAAGCCCTCAATCTGGCCCGAGAGCGGGTTGCGTGCGCCGAACAGCAGTGTGTCGGCGGAGACGCCGATGCGCAGCGCCCCGCGATCACGGATCTCCGCCATGGTCGATCCGGCCGCCAGGTTGTTGGCCGACGGAAGTGGGCCGTCCGGCTCGTACGACTGCGGCGTCAGGCCAGCTGGTTCCACCTCGGCCTCCGGGCATGTGTACGTCTGCGCTGCGGGCGCTGCCGTGGTCGCCGGTGCCGAACCCTGGACCGCCGCAGGCAAACGGTCGCCACTGGCGCAGCCTGCGATCAACAGTACGGGCATTGCTGCGGCGAGCACCTTCACGAGACGAGACTGAGCGGTCATCGGTACTCCCTCAAACGCTGGCTGTACCCGACGAGTACCAGCGCTGCGACCCCGAGACCGGCGAGGAACGACAGCACGCGTAAGAGCGCGAGCCCATCGGGCGCCGACGTCATCGCGGAAGCGGCCCGCTCGCGCAACACCTCTGCGGTGGAACTGCTCGCACTGTCAAAGGCTGAGAAGGCCAACGCCGCCTCACCATCCAGGCTTGACTCACGAGCCGCATCCCAGTCGCCCGAGTCATCGCTGTCGCGCACCGACGCGTGCGCATCGGCATACTCCCGGACGGAGCTCTTCAGCGAGCACTCATCGGCGATGTCGCACAGCCGATCGAGCGCCAGCTCAGTCGTCGAGATTGATGTCTGCCACGCACTGTCGTCGGCCCCACTGCCCCGGGCGATGAGGGTGGTGAACTCCTGCGCGTGCGCCGCAAACGACGCCGAACGAGCTTGGGCGGCGAGGTCGGCAGCTTGTAGTGGGCCGGAGGTTGCACGCTCCGCATCGGACATCGTCGAGCCCTGAATGGTGCCGCCAATCACCAGCATCAGCAGCGTCACCAGGCCGGCCAGCGCAATTGGCACGTTGAGGAGTCGGCGGAAACGAGAGGCAACCCAGGCGCCGCCAACCACCAGCATCACAACCAATGGCCAGCCGGTTGCGTGCAACCATGCGCCTGCCTTGTCCGCGCGGTCGAGATTGTCGTTGACCTGTTGACGCAGCGACGCCTGCACCGACTGCAGGCTCGTCGCCATTTCGCCCGACAGCGTGTTGGCGAGACGCAAGTAGGCGGCCCCGACCGGGAAGCCCTGCCGGTTGTTGGCACGAGCCTGTTCAACCAAGCCGGAGTAGCGGCTGAGCTGCGCCGACACACTGGCCAGGGTGGCGGCTTCATTCGGCAGCACACTGTTTGCGACCGACACCAGCCCGTCGCTGACCGCGGCCAACTCGGAGGCGTACGTCGCCCGCTTGGCGCCATCCTCGATGCCGCCGCGAAGATAGTTCTCGCGAGCGATTGCATCGGCGTGCACCAGGCGCACCTGCACATCTTGAACCGCGATCAGTTGCTGAGAAGCAGCATCGGCGGCCTCCAGGGACGACGCCCGACGATCGACACCCGTTGCGCTCAGCACCCCGAACAGGAGGGCCACCATCGCGGTCGCCACCATCCACGCTCGCAGGCGGGCAGGCGTACTGCCGCCCTTGGCGATACCTCGAGCGGCGGCCGCAAGCCCGCTCCCCGCGCGGCCAGCACCGCGACCGAGGGCGCTCATTACGGACCGCCCTCCGCTGCTCTGCGCTCCTGCCACCACGCCTCCTCGAACGGGCATCCTATGCGGCGGGCCGGCGTTCGTTGTCGGCACGCCGGGTGGGATGTCGTTCGCTTGCACGGGGATCCGCTGAGTACGGTGCGGGCATGCCCAAGGCGTTCCTGCACCCGTTTGCCAAACCGACCCGCGAGGAGTTCATCCGCATTGTGCGCGGCGATGGAGCCCTGCTCTACACCGCCGACGGTAAAGAGCTCGTCGATGGCATGGCCAGCCTGTGGTACTGCGCCATCGGTCACGGCCGTCAGGAGATGGCCGACACCATCTCCCAGCAGGTGTCCACGCTGGAGGCGTACTCCTGCTTCGACCCATTCACCACCGACCCGGCCGAGCAATTGGCGGAGAAGCTCCGTGAGATCGGGCCTATCCCTGGTGCTCGGGTGTTCTTCACGGGCTCGGGCAGCGAGTCGATCGACACAGTCATGAAGCTCGCCCGTATCGCTCACGTGCAGGCCGGTGAGGGCCAGCGCAAGCTCATCATCTCGCGCTCTCGCGGCTACCACGGCACCGCCTACGGCGGCACCAGCGCGCAGGGCATCGCGCCCAACCGCGAGAACTTCGGGCCGTTCGTCGACGAGGTCGTGCAGGTACCAGCAGACGACATCGAAGCTCTCGCCACGCTGATGGCGCAACGGGGTAACGAGGTGGCAGCAATCATCGCCGAGCCCGTACAGGGCGCGGGTGGCATTTTCCCCGCCGGGGAGGGCTACCTGGAGGGCCTTCGCAAACTCTGCGACCAGCATGGGGCGTACCTCGTGTTCGACGAGGTCATCACCGGCTTCGGTCGGCTTGGCACCTGGTTCGGCGCGCATCACTACGGCGTGACGCCGGACTTTGTCACCTTCGCGAAAGGTGTCACCTCCGGGTACCAGCCGCTGGGCGGGGTGTATGTGGGCCCTCGCCCCATCGCCGCCTTCGAGGCCAGCCCGGACTTCTTCCTGCGTCACGGCTTCACCTACTCGGGCCACACGACGGCGTGTGCGGCCGCGCTGAAGAACCTGGAGATCATCGAGCGCGAGGGCTTGGTGGCACGGGCGTTGGTGATGGGCAGTCGCCTGGCGGGCGGCCTGCAGTCACTGGCCGACGACGGCAGCATCGACCACGTGCGCGGTCTGGGCGGTATGTGGGCCGCAGCCCTGCGACCGGACCAAAACGCAATGGCGATGCGCGACGTGATGCTCGAAGAGGGCGTTATCTGCCGTGCCCTCAATGCCGACTCCCTCCTGTTCTGCCCCCCGCTCGTCACCACCGACGAACAGATCGACAAAATCGTCGACGCCGTAGCAGTAGCCGCCCGCTAGCAATCCAGCGTTTTGGTCGTACCCAATACACACTCAGTGTCGATTTGGTACGACCAGAGTCGGATGAGACCGGGCGATCGAGTCCACGACGTAGTCCGGATCGGCCATCACATCGGCTGTGGTGAACTCAATCACAACAAATCCACGGTGCTGCAGTTCGTTGCGACGTCGGGCATCCTTGCGTCGGTCACTGTCGGACGTATGTCCGACCCTTCCCGACACCTCGACCACCACCCGCTGCTCCGGGTAAAGAAAGTCGACTCGGATCGCCTTTGAGCTGCGAACCTTGAACGTCACCTGCGTCTGCGGGCGCGGCAGACCGACATCGCGAAGGAGGCGCAGAAACCTGCGTTCGAGGCACGACTCGCCTCCAGAGTCGAGCAGTAGTTCTCTCAACACAGGAATGCCTTCTCGGCCGGACTTCCCCAGTTCACTCATCCGCTTGGTCAGCGTGGGAATTGATGTCAGCCGCAGGCGAACGGCACTGTCGATTGCTCGTTCGAGTTCATGTGCGGTTGCTCCCTGCCCGGCGAGATCGATGATGGTCCTGGTCGCACTGGTAATTCGTACACCATCCCTTCGGAGCAGGTCCTTCGCCGACCAATCCCGCGTCAGACGAACCGCCACGCAACCGCGAGAGCGCCTCTCATGCGGAGTTACGAATTCGACCACGTCCTGCTCGAAGCCGTCAAGATTCCACCACGCCGCGGCAGACCGACCAGCAAGTGCTGCGCTCTTGCCAAGCCACAACGCACCCGCTCGAACACGGAGTTCCCACGTCTCCGGTGTCGCGAGATGCCGCCAGACGCTCGGCATCACGGCAATCCATTCGCCAGCCGCCACTCGGTAAGCGAACTGTCGGCTTGTTAAACCTGCAGCTTGCACATCTCCATACTCCACGAGGTACTGCTGCCTCACGGCCGTTTCCATCAACGCGCGATCTTCAGCCCTCACACCAACACTGGGCATGGTGAGATCCGCACTTCGGCAAAATCGCCTTCTGGTCGCGCCATATCCACACGGGTTGTGGATGTGCACCGACCAGAATCGCAGGAGGCCGGGGCGGGTGTGGTTGTATCTCGGGCATGGGCGCATTGGATGGACAGCACGTATTGGTGACCGGTGGGTCGAGTGGGATTGGCAAGGCGTGCGCCGCCCGATATCGCAGCGAGGGCGCCACGGTCTATGTGGCCGACCTCAACCCGCAGTCCAGCGACGAACTACAGCTGGACGTCGGCGACTCGGCTGCATGGGCCGCGCTGGTCAGCTCGCTGCCGCCGCTGGACATGGTGCACCTCAATGCGGGTATCACCACGCCTGGGCGCTCGCCCATCGGCTCAGTTGGGGCCCCGCTGGCCGACGTCACCGACGATGCGTACCGGGCGATTGTTGGCGCGAACCTTGACGGAGTTTTCTTTGGCGCCCGCGCAGTGCTGCCCGGCATGGTTGAGCGCGGCCGCGGGCACATACTGGTCACCGCCTCGATGGCCGGGCTGGGTGCGATGCCTGGCGACATTGCGTACACGGCCACCAAGCACGCAGTTGTCGGCCTGGTGAAGTCGCTGGGTGCGACACTGGAACAGTCGGGCCAGACGGGCGTATGCGTCAGTGCCATCTGCCCCGGCTTCGTCAACACCCCGCTGGTTCCCACAGGTGCGCAATCGTTCATCAAGGAGATGGGCTTGCCCGTTATCGATCCGACACGCGTCGGCGAGGCCGCGATGCAGGCCATCGCTGCCCACGCGAACGGCTCGCAGTGGATCGTGTGGGGCGACATCATTCGCCAGCACGAACCCTCGGCCATCGAGCTGAGTTAGTCCTTGGACAGCAGGTTGATGAGGCTGCTGGTGTCCCAGCGCTTGCCGCCGCGTGCAATGACCTGCGCGTAGAACTGGTCGATGAGCGCTGTCACCGGCAGGCGGGCGCCGTTGCGATGCGCTTCGTCGAGCACGATGGCCAGGTCTTTGCGCATCCATTCGACAGCGAAGCCGAAGTCGAACTCGTCGCGCACCATGGTGCGGCCGCGGTTCTCCAGCTGCCAACTCTGCGCAGCCCCGTACTTAATGACTTCGGTGACCTGCTCTGGGTCCAGGCCGGCCTTGACCGCGAAGTTGAGTCCCTCGGCCAAGCCCTGCACGATGCCGGCGATGAGGATCTGGTTGACCATCTTCGTCAGCTGTCCGGAGCCGGCGGCGCCCATCAGCGCGCTTGCCTTCGCATACGCGCCCATCACCGGCTTGGCCAGCTCGTAGAAGGCCTCGTCGTCGGCGCCACACATGATGGTGAGCTGCCCGTTTTCGGCACCGGCCTGCCCGCCCGACACCGGCGCGTCGACAAAACCGACGCCGAACTCGGCAGCAGCCTCGGCCAGTTCCTTCGCCACTTCAGCCGAGGCAGTCGTGTGGTCGATCAGCACCGCACCCGCGCCCGCACCGGCGAGCGCTCCGTCGGGGCCGTAAACCACGTCGCGAACATCGTTGTCGTCGCCGACGCAGAGAAACACGAACTCCACACCTTCGGCCGCCTCACGCGGGGTAGGAGCAGCCCGATTGCCGTACAGCGCAACCCACGCCAGCGCCTTCTCCGGCGTGCGGTTGTAGACGGTGACCTGGTGGCCGGCGGCAGCAAGATGGCGGGCCATTGGCGTGCCCATCACGCCAAGGCCGATGAAGGCGACTGAACTCATTGCAACAGTCTTGCCGGTCACGAAGGCACGAGCTGCACAACCCCGGGTAAATGGTGGCTGAACATTCGCCGAGACGCCGGAATGACGGGTGATCGTTCAACCGACGAGGCTGGCCATCAGTTCGCCGACGATGGTCAGTGGCGTGCGCGGGTGCATGAAGACCAGGCGACCCATTGGCTCACCGCGATACGTACTGGGAGCAACGAAGGCAATCTGTTCGCGCAGTAGATACATCGCCCATGCAGCCCACTCCTCGCGGCCCCAGCCGTCGCGGCGGAACAGCACCACACCGAGCTCTGGCTCAAGAATCAGCTCCGTCAGCGGGTGGGCGTCCAATGCTGCGGCCATGCGGGCGGCCAAGGTGATGCCGTGGCGAATGGCGACACGATGGGCTTCCAGTCCGTGCAACGCCATCGCAAACCAGACCGGCAACCCGCTGGCACGGCGAGTGAGCTGATAGCCCAGGTCGCACGGGTTGTACGCATCGCCGTCGGTGCGCAACACGTCGACGTACGGACCGTGTTGGGTGTGCGTCTCCCTGGCCAACCCTGGTTGGCGGTAGACCAGCGCACACGAACCCGCCGGCGCGAACATCCACTTGTGTGGGTCGACGATGAAAGAGTCGGCGCGCTCTATGCCATCGAACTTCGCGCGCATCTCGGGCAGCAGCATGGCTGCCAACCCATACGCGCCATCGACGTGGAACCACGCGCCAAGCTCACCCGCCACGTCGGCGCAACCAGCAAGATCGTCAATCACACCGGCGTTGGTGGACCCGCCAGCGGCCACGATGGCGGCAATGTCGGTTCGGTCGCCAACGCGCGCCCGTACAGCAGCGCCGGTCAGCTGGCAGTCCGGCCCGGTGGGCACTTCCAACGCATCGAGACCGAGGATGTGGAGGGCATTGTTCACCGACGCGTGGGCCGTGTCGGCCATCACCACAGTGCGGCGCCCACCGGCCTGATCTCGGGCGACCGCAAGTGCAGACAGGTTGCCGATGCTGCCGCCACTCATGAAGCAGCCGGCCGCGCCCGCTGGCATGCCAGCGGTGCGCACCAGCATGTCGATGACTTGATTCTCGGCGGCCACAGCGCCGGCACCTTCCAGCCACGACTCGGCGGAGAAGTTGGCGGCGCCGACGATGGCATCCATCCACACTCCGGCAACCGTCGGTGACATCGGAATGAACGCCAAGAAGCGCTCGCTATCGAGTCCGATGTTGGCTGGTGCCACCACGTCGTTGAACATGTCCCACGCGCCGTCTAGACCGAGCCCGCCTTCGGTGATCGACCCGGCGAGCTCACCATCAAGCTGGCCCTTGTCGCCGATGACCCCCACGTCCGAGTTCGTCAGTCGAGCGCGAATCCACTCGATCGCACGCTCGTCAAGATTGCCTGTCGCGCTGTCTGCGCCATGCAACGGAGACGCTGTGTCCGTCATTCTGGCGTGACGTATGCGGCGGTGATGCCACCGTCGATGATCAGCGACTGGCCGGTCATCCAGCTGGACTCGTTGCTGGCGAGGAACAGCGCCCCGTTGGCAATCTCCACTGGCTCGCCGAAGCGACCCATCGGGATGTGCACGAGCCGGCGGTTGCGCTTGGCATCGTCGCTGAGGAACTTCGCCAGCAACGGCGTCATGATCGGTCCAGGGCACAGTGCGTTCGCGCGCACTCCCTGGCGGGCATAGATGACGGCGATCTCGCGGGTCATCGCGAGCACGGCGCCCTTGGACGCGGTGTACGCGATCTGCGGGGTAGCGGCGCCCATGTGAGCGACGAAGGAGGCGACGTTGACGATGCTGCCGGACTCGCCGCACTCCTTGGCGCTGGCCTGCATCGCCGGAATCGCGTACTTGCAGCCCAGCAGGGTGCCCAGCACATTGATGTCCATCGTCTTCTGGTAGGTCTCGACGCTGGTGGTCACAGGGTTGTCGTCGTCGCCCAACATCACACCGGCGTTGTTGTACAGCACGTGCAGCCCGCCGTAGGTCTCGACGGCGAAGTTGACCGCGTTCTCCACCGACGCCTCGTCGGTGACATCGCAACGCACGAAGCTGGCCTCGCCGCCGGCGGCGGTGATGGCTTCGATTGCATCGTCCCCGTCGGTGATGTCTGCAATCACCACCATCGCGCCCTCGGCGGCGAACCGCTCGGCCCCAACGCGACCCAAACCTGACGATGCACCGGTGATGATGGCAACTTTGCCTGACAGACGACTCATGGCGTGCCACGGTAGCGGACGAGGGCAAACTGGTGGGCAATGACAGACGGGACCGAAACGCCGTGGCGCGTGATGACGTGGAACATTCTTGGTGCGCAACATCCAGACGTCACCGAAATCGCCGCCGTCATTCGCGAGCAGCAACCCGACGTGGCATCGGTGCAGGAAGTACAGCGGGCACAGTTGCGTCGCCTCGCCAAGCAACTCGGATGGAATTACGCGTGGGCCCGCAAGCACTACCCGTTTTCGCCGCTGCTGTGGTGGCGCGCCGAGGGCATCGGCATTCTCTCGCCGTGGGCGGTGTCGGCCCGACTGCGCACCACCATCTCCCCCGGGGTCAGCACGTGGGTCTACAAACATCGAGTACTCCTGGCCGTCACCGTCACCCGACGCGATGGCGCGCTGCGGGTGTTCAACACACACCTGGCCAGCCACGATGCGGATGAGCGACTAGCGCAAGCAACGCGGGTGGCAGACAGCGTCCGTGCCGACGCGTCGCGATGCAAGATCCTCACCGGCGACCTGAACACCACCGACGGCAGCGAGATCGAGGTGCTGCGCGAGTTCCGCGCGGTGGGTCTCACAGACGCAGGCGGCACCGTCAGCAACCCGTCGATAGCCCCGTCTCAACGCATCGACTACGTGCTGCTTCCCGATTCGGCAATCACGATCAGTTCGCACACACCCGACGGCGGCGAACTGTGGGCACGCCTCAGCGACCACCTCCCAGTGCTCGTCGAGTTCGCCGTCGTACCCAGGACCTAGATGCGCTCCCAGTAGCGGCGCAGTTCCCAGTCGGTGACGGTGTGGTTGAACGCTTCCCACTCGGCCTTGGCCATGGTGAGGATGTGGTGGTGCACTTCCTCGCCGAAGGACTCCTTGGCGATGGTGCTGTTCTCCCACAGGTTGATGGCGTCGACGATGTTCCATGGGATGCGCGGGATGTCTGGTGCGTCGTAGCCATTGCCCATGAACGCTTCGCCGAGGGGCAGCTTGTTCTTGATGCCATACAGTCCGCCGGCGAGCGTGCCGGCGAACGCGAAGTAGCTGTTGGCGTCGCTGCCGGGAATGCGACACTCGACCCGGGTGCCCTTGCCATGGCCCACCTTGCGGAAGCCGAGCGTGCGGTTGTCGATGCCCCAGCCGACGCCAGTCGGCGCCCACGAACCCAGCTGGAAACGCTTGTAGCTGTTGATGGTGGGCGCCCACAGCAGGCTGAACTCACGAGCGGTGGCTATCTGGCCTGCCAGATAGTGCTGGAACGTTTCGCTCATGCCGTGCGGGCCGTGGTGGTCGTCGAAGATGGCCGTCTCACCGTCCATCGACCACAGGCTGGAGTGAATGTGGCACGACGAGCCGGTGTCGTTGAAGTCGTACTTCGCCATGAAGCTGACCGAGCGACCGTTGAAATGCGCAATCTCCTTCGCCGCCAGCTTGTACACGCTGTTTCGGTCCGCCATCTCGACGGCGGTGGTGAAGTCGAGGTTGATTTCGTGCTGGCCCTTGCCGGCCTCGCCCTTACTGAACTCGACAGGCACGCCGGCAGCCTCCAGACCACGCCGGATTGCGCCCAGGATGTACTCGTCCTTGGTCGTCTGCAGGATGTGGTAATCCTCCAGCCACGGCGAGTGCGGCTTGAGGTCTCGGTAGCCCTTGTCGTGCGCCTCGTCGTAGGTGTCCTTGAACAGGTAGAACTCGATCTCGCTGGCCACCATCGGCAGGAAGCCCATCTCCGCTGCGGCATCCACCTGCGCCTGCAGAATGCTGCGCGGCGCAACCTCCACCAGGCTGCCGGAGTCGACATCCAGCAGGTCGCACATGATCATCGCTGTCTTTTCCACCCACGGGATGAGGCGAACGGTGTTCCAGTCGGCCTTGGCCAACATGTCGCCGTAGCCCTGCTCGTAGCTGGTGAAGCGATAGCCGGCGACGGGGTTGTTGTCCATGTCGCATGCAATGAGGTAGTCGCAGTTCTCGGTGCCGGCATCGGCCACGCTCTGCAGAAAGAAACGTCCCGTGGTGCGCTTGCCCACCAACCGGCCTTGCAGGTCCGGGAACACCATCAGCACGGTGTCAACCTGACCGTTGCGGATGAGGGATTCAAGTTCGTCGCGAGTGAGCATGCCTGGTGCGGTCATGCGTGCGAGGTTAGACGGCGCAGCGCGAGGGCCTACGCCTTCTTCTTTGCCGGTTCCTTCGCGGGCTTCAAGACACCCTTGGAGAGGGCTTCGTCGAGGTAGCGCTCGGCTTCCTCAGCGCTGACCTTCAGTGCAGGCGCAATCTCACTGATGAGGTTGATGCGCGCACGGTCGTACATGGTGCGCTCGGCGGCCGACAGCGAGGCGTCGCGATTACGGGCGGCAAGGTTTCGAACAACCTCGGCCACCTGGTACACGTCGCCGCTCTTCAGCTTCTCCTGGTGGTTCTTGAACCGGCGGCTCCAGTTGGACGGCACTCGCGGGTCCGGCTTGCTGAGCACCGCGACGAGGTCTTCCAACTCCTCCGGGTTGACCGGCGGACGCACGCCCACTTCGCTGGCCTTCAGCGTAGGAACCGAGAGCGTCATCTCATTGATGACGGTCTTCAAGATGAGGTACTCCTGCATACTGCCGAAGGCCTCCATCTTCTTGGTTCCCACCACGATGCATGCACCGTGCTGCGGATAGATGACGGTGTCGCCCTTTTTGAACTTCAATGCCGACCTCACGCAAGTTGGTTTCCAGCCCCCAGGGGGCTGCCCCAGGGTAGGCCGAAGAGGCCCAATTTCCTACGCCGCCGAGGCCAGCACTCAATCGCGACCCGCCCATTTCGCCGCGAGCTTGGCCGACGCGTGGAACTCAGCGGAGGCGTTCGTTGGGGGTGGGCGGCCCGCCCATCGCGGACTGGAGCAGCGCCACGACCGCGTCAATTCGCTCAAAAGCGCCCTCATATCCAGCACGCACGACCGACAGAACCAGCGAGAAGATAACGGTCTCCATCCCGAGTGCCAGCTGATCGGGCTGCGCATTCGGTGGCAGAATTCCCGCCGCCTGGCGGGCGGCGAGGCCAAGCGCTACCGCTCGCGTGGTCGCGGC
Organism: Ilumatobacteraceae bacterium; assembly: GCA_043786575.1. Classification (GTDB taxonomy): domain Bacteria; phylum Actinomycetota; class Acidimicrobiia; order Acidimicrobiales; family Ilumatobacteraceae; genus UBA668. Next base: position 1,964 of record JAYVVY010000425.1, on the reverse strand, counting down.
GAACAAAGGATGGGCGAGCACTCGCTGGAGGTCCTGCGGCGAACCCTCCACCATTACTCGGCGGGCCAACGCGTGTCGCTGCAGCCCATCCACCAGAGCGAGCATGGAGTCAACGATCGGGCGCTCGCTGTGCGTCACGCTGGCGACGACCTCGAGGCGGAGGGCATCCAGGTCGGCCTGAATTGCCGCCGACCAAAACGTTTCCTTGTCCTCGAAGTACGCATAGGCGGCGGCCGGCGTGAGGCCAGCGTCGCGGCTGAGCTGGCTGACCGATGTCGACCGATAACCAAAGTTCCCGAAGCGATCGATGGCCGCACGCAGCAGGCGCTCGCGAGTGCGCTCACCCTTGGTCAGCGCACGTCGACGTTCGTAGAACTCGGTCACGCCAGAAGCCTAGAGCAACGCTGAAATCTGTGCCTCCGGAGATGTGTTGTCTCACGACATAGGCAAGGGATGTCGCGCGTCATAGGCAAGGGTCGGTGGGATGTCCACGGCCCGCTTGATCATCACTGCTGTTGTGTTGGAGGGCCGCTCCCAGGCCCAGGTCTCACGCGACTACCGCGTCTCACAAGCCTGGGTCTCGCGGCTCGTTGCCCGCTACCGCACCGAAGGCGACAGCGCGTTCGAACCACGCTCACGACGACCGCACACACGACCCGACGCAACACCCGAGACCACTGTCGAGATCGTCCTCGCGCTGCGCCGACAGCTCACCGCTGACGTGCTCGACGCCGGCGCTGACACGATCGGATGGCACCTACAACACCACCACGGTCTGCGACTCTCGCGAGCGACGATCTACCGCATCGTGCGCCGCGCTGACCTGATCGTGGCTGAGCCGCGCAAGAAACCGCGCTCGTCCTACATCCGCTTCCAAGCCGACCAACCCAACGAAACCTGGCAAGCCGACTTCACCCACTGGCGCCTCGCTGACGGCACCGACATCGAGATCCTCACCTGGCTCGACGACCACTCCCGCTACGCACTGTCAGTCACCGCTCACCAACGCGTCACCGGCCCCGCTGTCGTGCGGACCTTCCGCGACGCAATCGCCCAACACGGCACACCGTTCTCCACCTTGACCGACAACGGTTTGGTGTTCACAACTCGCTTCGCGAACGGCGGACGCACCAGCCGAAACGGACTCGAGAACGAACTCGTCAAACACCGCGTTCGACAAAAGAACTCGCGCCCAAACCACCCCACCACCTGCGGCAAAGTCGAACGCTTCCAAGACACCATGAAACGACGCCTACGCGCCCAACCCCCAGCCGCCACGATCCTCGAGCTCCAACACCAACTCGACACCTTCGTCGACATCTACAACACCCAACGACCCCACCGCTCACTGCCACACCACGCCACACCAGCCGTCATCTACAACACCCGCCCCAAAGCCGGACCCGTGATCGACACCAACAACACCGAATCACGAGTCCGCACCGACCGCATCTCAGACGGCAAAGTCACCCTGCGCATTGACGGCCAACTCCACCACATCGGCATCGGACGAACCCTCAACGGAACCCGCATCATCATGCACATCGACGGCTACGACATCCGCATCATCCACGCCACCACCGGCGAAATCATCCGCACACTCACCATCAACCCCAACCGCCGCTACCACGGCACCAACAAACCCATCGGCGGACCACGACGCCCATACGGACCCCACAAAACAAAACGACCGAACCCCGAAACGCAGGTTCGGCCGTTCACGATGTACCGCGACATCACATAGTGGGCGATGCAGGATTCGAACCTGCGACCTCTTGCGTGTCGATTACGACATCTGCGTCCCGTTGAGTATGGACACGTCCAACAACCTGCGTCAATAGGCCATCGTAGATTTGTTCCGTCCCGAAGTGTACCGTTGGGATGTCGTGAGGATGTCGGGAGTAAGCGCGCTTAGGAAGGCGAAATGCCCAAATCAAGAGGTCAGGGCGAGGGCGGAGTTTGGG